>NZ_JAFLXH010000006.1:0-224537 GCF_019891515.1 Pseudomonas sp. Wu6
TCGGCAAACTCTTAAAGCGGGAAGAAATTCGACGAGTTCATTGCCCCAGCTTTAAACATCCGGTTCTGGCCGATTACTGCCCGCTACGACAGGCAGAAATCGGCCAATAGCTGCCTCTCATTTCAGCAGCAATAGGCAGGTGAGACTGCATCTTATGACTGAGTATTTGTGCAATTCAGAGGGGGCATTTTTTCATTGAGAGCCGTAGTCGCTGCCATTCATTCCAGCAGTCCTCGGCAACTAAGTCCCGGAAGCCACGTTCGTTCTCCATATCCAGGGCGACGTCGAATGGAACTGCAACACACGTCGCGTGATCACGGATTTTGAGTGCCTCGGACTCTGTAAGTGGGGAGCCTTTGTTCGTTTCGGCGCTTTGCAAAGCCACCGAAAGCGCCGGAATGAATACAACGCAAAGCTGTTCCGTCATCTGTTGCTTGCCTCAATTGTGCGAGATGGCCGAAAGATTACGCTGGTTGCTTAATCACGGCTATTGGCCAAGAGCATCCATCGCCTGATGTCAGCTTTGGGTCGCTTGCTGCTCCTCACGACAGGCAGCAATCGGCCAGCAGTAGCTCTTCATGACAGCCTGCAATCGGCCAAGAGCAGACTTCAGCTATCTACCAGGCGATATAGCGCTTGAGCGTGGGATGTCGCTAGCCCTGTACGCTGCAAATTTCGGCGACTTTGCGAGCTGGGAAGCGCGGTTGCGGCGATCACAAGACTGCCGTGTTTTTTTGCTTGCTCTATCCGATGAGATATCAGGGCTCCATGGTAGCCCTGGCCTCGTGCATTTTTTCGGGTGGCAGCCGTCCCAAGGTAGGCAACTCCATTGCAGGCCAGGTACATCAACGCTCCTGCCACGACCTTTCCATCAGCTTTAAGGACGTACATTTTCAGACGTTCATTTGACATCAGTCCTGCGAACGAAGCCTGGCTCAACTGAAGATACTCTGGCTTGGTATGAAATCCACTCGCATGCACGGCTGCGAACTCAAGAAGCGTTTGTGAGGTGGCTTCTTCGATTTCGAATGAGTGGTGATTCAAGACCACATTTTCGATGGTGCACGCGAGTTGCAGATGCGTCCACCCCCTCAGACGCTCCAGCCGCTTCTCACCCACCAAAGTGTACTGTTCCAAAGTCGAGGCCTTTCCGATAAGAGGCGTTACTGTCGAATACTCTGCTGATTCCTTGAGCAAGCTCAATAGTGACTTGGGTCTGTCGGTACTATCGCCGTAGATGCGATTGAGCATCGGGCTAGGTGATGCCTTCACCTGAAAGCATGGAAAAGCTTCGTTGAAAAACACACGAGCACCAAAAGGGTTTCCACTTATCCGAGACAAACTCTCGACGCGGGCACACAAATACTCGCTTTCTGCGGCCTCAATCGCATTAGCCATTCCGACATTCATGTGCATAGCCCTTATTGCGTGATGTCCCAGAAGGGTAACGGCAAATTCAACAATACACACCTCCAAACACACAGCTGGTAGATAACCTGCTCCGGTGTGCCTTTGGGATCGACAACTGCCTGTCGCGAAGGGCTGCAATCGGCCAGAAGCAGTCGTTCAGCACAGCACAAACGGCTGACGTCACCCCGGCGAAGAAGAGTAATTGAGATATCTTGTCGAGCTGTCGATTCGCTCAACATTCCAGGGAAGCCAATGCTCATTTCACTCTTGTCAAATGGTCAGCCACAAACGCCAGACCGATTGGAACTGATCGCCCCCTGGTGGAGTTTCACGAAAACGGTCTTGGCTGCGACGGCCCTATCGTTGGTGCGTGACGGACTGATCGGATTGGACGACCCCATTCCCGATCACCCTTTCACGTTACGCCAGCTACTGCGGCACGAGGCCGGCTTGGCTGATTACGGAGAACTTGCGGAGTATCACACCGCCGTTACTAAAGGTGAGCCAGCATGGACGGCAGATGAAATGATGCGGCGCCTTGACGGTACTCGACTTCGATACACCTGCGGAACCGGCTGGCGTTACTCGAATGTCGGCTATTTACTCATCGGCAGGCTAATTGAACGGCTGACTGATCTGGCGCTTGATGATGCGGTGATTCAACGTGCTCTTTCCCCTCTGGGCATCTCGAACGTTCGCTTTGCTAAAACACGAGCCGACTTACAAACGTCCCCTCTTGGACGCGCCTCAAATTATGACCCCGCATGGGTTTACCATGGCTTGTTGATCGGCCCGATTTCGCAAGCAGCGCTCTTTCTGGATCGACTTCTCTGCGCAGATCTCCTCTGCGCGGGCTTGCTCAAGGAAATGCAGACAGCACGAACACTAGGCGGCCCGATTCCCGGGCGCCCATGGGTCACCCCGGGCTACGGCCTCGGCTTGATGCACGGTTCGATTGACGGTGGGTATTCTCTATCCGGGCACACAGGCTGCGGGCCAGGCAGCGTCATTGCTGTCTACCGCATCTGCGACGGCGACGCATCGGCTTGCTGCGCTGCTTTTGAGGCGGATGCCAGTGAAGGTGCCGTTGAAGCCCTCGTTGTTGGGCAACTGATGCAAGTTTTGCGACAGGGGGGTGACGGCATCAAAATCCTTTAGCCGGAGGCCTTATGGTTCGCCGGATGACCGCTTCGGGTCGAAAGCGCGCAGTCGTATGCAAACGCAGACATGCCCTTTCGAGCAGTCAAATTGAGTTGAACAGACCGAGATATGACATGGTTGCGGTGCTCTCCGGTAAGCGCACCAGCGGCTCTACATCGGTAGTGGTCGAACGTCGGTCGCCCCAGATGGCATTCGAAACCAGCCTCTTCAAGGGCGGCTTTCGCGAGCCGAGCCGCCGGGGGGGGCTCGGCCCTTCGGGCATTCATCCTTCACACCTACGGGCTTCGGCATGCGCGCACCGCTTGCGATGGAACGCGCCAGTCCTCGTTAATCTGTAACCTGCGGGCAAGGGTTAAAAACCTCGGTTACGTCGAGTGTTGTATGCCACGGGATGGCAGTGCCTGACACCATTCCGCCTACGGTTTGCTTTCGACCCGACTTGCGCACATATCCGCCATCCGTCCCAGTGAAGACGTGCTGCCCTGGCTTCGTCAGATAATCAAAGAAACTGACTTTCACAGGCACATTCATTTGCCCACCCGGCGTAATGACGGCGAGCATGATCGCTCGGTCTTTGGTGAATACAACGAACGGTTCGACTCCAGTGCGACCACCAACTGTCTTCACGCACTGCACTTGTTCTGGGAGGATGCGTGCGGTTTCAGTGTAGGTGTGGTTGTTGTAGAGGCTGAGGATCAGGCCTTTGCTGGTCAACACTCCCAGGCCTTGAGTGGCCCTGCAGCTGCCTTCGCTTCCATATGGGAACAAGCACCAGTTAGTTTCCGATACGGCTTGAATATCCGATGGTGCAATTTTCAGATCGCGCTGGATTTGGGCTTTTGATTCCGGCGTGTCGTAAGGGATCATGACGCATCCGCCGACTGTCACTGCTGCGATGAGGCCTATGGCCGCAGCTACGTTTTGAACTGATGATTTGAAGGTGTTCATTGTTCGCTCTCCTTGCTGTATTACCACCACTGGAAGGCTGTGGCGATTTTGGTAGCGAACCTTACGGCATGGGCGAAAAGCAGTCATCCTCGTGCTGATAACTGGATCGGTAGATGACTTGATTGGACGCTTACCTATTTCTGACCGATTGCTGCACCCTGGCAAAATCGTACGCAATACCTTGCTTAAAGAGCCAGCAACTCAACGCTCGAGCCTGTCGTCACTCTCCTCCGACATTTTGGTACTCGCTTTCATCGCAGATAGCGTCGGCTTGGCAGCAGCGATGACAAGGCGCCATTGAGGGAGCGCAATTGCCGCAGCGTCGTTCTCTATGAGTTCAGGTGTTGCTTCGCAAAAATCCTCGATGGCTGCGCTTACATTTACCAAAAAAACGCTCTGCATTGGAGTGAACCCCTGATCGACGAAGTATCCTTTTGGCGACGGAGTTGGCACCCAATCTTCCCATGAATTGATTAACTCATTCATACCACACCGAGGTGGCTCATTCTCGCACTCAATCAGCCACTCAAGTAGCTCGACAATTCGATTTCGTATTCGTTGGTAGACAAGCTGTCTGGTCATAATTTAACGTCTGGTTGAATCGTCATCCTGCCCCTAATGAGGACAATTTTAGCCTTAATACAGTGCCCGCCTCTGGACAAAAACGGGCCTAACATATGAGGCCGTCAGCTCAGTTGAACAGGCCGAGATATGTGATGGTTGCAGTGCTCTCCGGCAAGCGCACCAGCGTCTCTACATGGGTAGAAGTCGAACGACGGTCACCCCAGATGGCATTCGACCCCACCAGAATAAAATGGGTAAATTCTGTTGCCTTGGAGCTGAAAAGCACTCTCTCAGAGGGGCTGCGGATTTGCGCTATGACGTCTTCTGGGGTGCCGATAAGCTCAACGAAGTCTGAATCCATATAGAACCCAAGTTCTTCCGCTAGTCGCCAGATTGGATTGCGTTCTTCCCACGAAATGTACTCGGCTTCGCTTGTGCTTTCAGGGGGCTCTGGCTCCCACTGCTCAAACACAAATTTCCGCGCATCGGATTCAGTGACGAAGTTGGCACCGAAGAGATGGAAGGGCCAGCAGCCATCTTGCATGACACGATCTCGATTGTTGAAGAGTCGTCAGAATCGTACCTGATTAAAATCGGAGGAGCAGCTTGTTAGGGAAGCCCGACGGGGAAAGATGCCCACAATCCCTCGTCCTCATCGTTGTGCCAAGGTTGAAAGCTGCCGGTTCGTCCAAGTCTAATATAGGCTGCCCTTAAAGCGTCCGAGAGTAGTGATCTGACGCGTAGGGTGATATCACTGGAGTATCATCATTCTATGTGACACAGCCGCACTGCTTTAAAGGACTTCGCCATGCACCAAGCTATCAGCGCCGCCTACCACCGACCTGGATTCGCCAGGAGCGCTTGCGCATGGTTAATGATTGACGGCATTGGAATTGAGCAATGGCTGTCCACTCATCTCGAATGGTCAGACGTCGCAAGCCTTGGTCTTTCTCTGATCTGGCTTATCGACGAAGACGAAGACGCTCTTGCGAACCGTCGCATCATCCCGGCGGAGGATGGAAGCTCCACAATCGTGCCGTTGCTGGTCTGTAGCGATGACATGAATTTCGACTGTATCGTCTTGGTCGCTGAGCAGGTAATCGAGGCTGACACCGTACACTGGCTGCGCTTCGGTCGAAGTATTTCGGACAAACTGGAAGTTGGAATCTCGACAAAATGGATCGCCGAGAGCAAGCCGGTAAGCTTCGCATTGGAGGCCTTCCAAAACGCATTGGAGCAGTTCACTCAGTTGTCGAAGACGAAGCCAGACAACCATTGCGATGCCCCCTTAAGCCCTCAATAGCCCAGCTTACGTTGCATCATTTTTATCGCTATCAGGCCCACTACCACGTTGAAATGTTGCGAGCACGTAGCCCGAATTCACAGTGGGTATACATGCTTCCAGAGGACACGCTGGAGCAGCCATCCTAGTAGAATTCGTCGAGCTGATTACCGCCCCCTTTGAGATGTTCTATGAGCTCTGAATTAACTGAAGAAGAAATGCGTCGTGCCCTATTCGGTACGCCTCAGCCAGCAGAGCAGATATCTGCTCCTCTAGCGCAGGAGCCAGCGGAAGAAGTTGTGCTCGCGAAACCCGTGGTCGCTCCAGCAGCCAAGAAGAAGGTGGCGAAAGCATTTACGCCCAAGCTGCAGGTCACGCTACGGGTTGGAAACGAGTTCGAGGGGAAAATGATCGAGTTGATTCACGAGGCCGATACGTTGAGCTCGTTGCTTGCTGAGCAGGAGGCTGTGAAGGCTGCTAGGAAGAAGTACAAGTACGTGGATGTAGTATGGGTTAAATCGATGTAGACGAGCCACTGGGCCGATGAGCTTTCTATCTCTAACGAGCGCCCCCCCTTAACTCGGTGGCGTCGTCGACGAACAGCCCTTCATTTCTGAGTAAGTCTGGCAAACCAGCATAATTTTGTTTTTAGGCTCAAACCCACGATCAATCATGCAGCGCTGCACTTTCGCAGTGCATCCGATGCTGACAACGCACAGACTTTCAAGAATGACTCCTCGGCGCTTGGTTGAGACGTAGGCATGACAGGAGGGCTGCACCGTGCTCTCTAGGACTTTTAGATAATGAGTGGAAAATGTCAGAAGACAGACTGAAAAAGGGTTCGGAACAAAAAGCGGCTACGTTCATGGGTTGGGGGAAGCTGGGAGCCCTAGCGTTGGCCATTTCAGCCCCCATTTTTTACTTGAACGGAAAGGCTTATCACGAGGGCTATCTCTCCTACTTGAACCTTGACCCGTCCATGTTTCCTCTGCAGGCAACGGAGTATATCGGTGAGACCGCTGTGGCATGGTTCAGGGTCGTTGTAAGTTGGTTTACCTCCGGACTCGACAGCTTGGGACGAAATTGGCTGTTGGCGCTTCTAGGCATGGTTGGCCTAAGCCTGATTTTTGGTCTCGTTGATTTCATGACAGACCGTACGGGCTCTGTTAATCAAAGAAATCAGAAGCCTATAAAAGCGAAGAAACGGTCTTTTCTTAAATCCTGGCGAAGGGCAGGACTGTTTCTGTTCGTTGGAAGTTATGGTGTTTTCATCATCCTGTGCTTGATCTCAATGTCACTCGCGATGGTAATTATGCCTTTTAGCGATGCAGGACGAGAAACCGCTAGGGAAGACGTTAAGCAGGGTTTTAGTGATTCCCCCGTCGTGACTCTAAAACTACCCGAATCTGAAGAAGTCACCCAGTTCCGGATCATCCAGTGCTCGGATAAATTCTGCGGGCTTTTTGCTAACGGCAGGGCATATACCGTACCAGTATCAGCCGTTACCTGGGCGGTCTCAGGTATGCCGGGTGTCAAAACTGGGGGTTGATCTAAGCGACGTCCGTTCTTAATAAAATCTAATATCCGCTACTCATGGAACGGCTGAGCAACGCTGCAGCTGCCCTCCATCAACATTACGGTACGTACTCATTCATCGCCGTCTGACGCCCCTGCGAGCGGCTCGACCAATTCTGGGCCCTGATTGCGAACACTACCCACAGCCTTGCTTACCTTGTACCAATGAAAATCGGTAGCAGGCCGGCAGTGTTCCATCGCGATTTCCCGCGCGCGTTCAGGGGAAGTATCTGAGGCGATCCATTCGCGGGCGTGCTCAGGAGCCAAAACCAGCGGTTTCCGATCATGGATATCTACCATCCCTTGATCGCTGGCGGCGGTGATGATGACGAAGCCGTCGCGAGGGTCTGGCTCCAAGCCCTGGTGAACCTCAGCTAACCCAGCGAAGAACATCGGAGCCTGCTCCTTCAGGGTTATGAAGTAAGGCTGCTTCTTCTTTGGATCAGCCGGATCGTTGACCCACTCAAACCACCCGTTTGCCGGTGCAAGTACACGACCGCTTGGCCAGAGCTGATTGAAAAACTTCCCAGTCATGACTGTTTCAACCCTGGCGTTTATCGGGTCAGGACGCTTTCCTTTCGCCCAAAATGGTGACCATCCCCATTTCACCTTATCTACGCTTAATTGGTCGTCCACTGGCCGAATGATCTCCACACGGGTCGAGGGTGCGACGTTGTATCGCTCTACTGGCCAAAGATCGCAGCCGTTGATCACCAACTGCTCTGGCGCGAGCTCCTTCAGGTAGTGATCCATCGATTCGTAGATCGAGTAGCGTCCGCACATGCTGTCACCCGTCGAATAGTGATGCTTATGAGATTGACCACAAGCGAAGCAAATTGTTAACTGTATATACGTACAGTCTACCAATCTAAGGCTTGCATCATGAGCGTCACCATCCTCGGCCCTCTCGCTACTGGCGGTAAAAAGCTGCCCCTTTATTCATCCAGGGTACCGGCGGGCTTCCCCTCCCCTGCGGCTGATCACATCGAAAAGCACATTTCCCTCGATGAGCTATTCGATATCCGCGCGCCGCACGTGTACTTGGTGAGGATTGACGGAGATAGCATGCAGGGCGCCGGAATCTATTCAGGGGATCTGGTGGTTGTTGATCGAAGCATCGATGCGGTCAGTGGCGATATCGTCATCGCCGCGCTGAACTCGGAGCCTTTCTGCAAGCGCTTGCATCTGCGTGAGAACGCCGTGATCCTCCTGTCCGAAAACCCAAAATATCCAGCAAGGCATGTGATGGAAGGCGACGAGCTTGTGATCTGGGGAGTGGTGAAATACAGCGTCCGCGATCATGACAACACTTGAGCCAGTCTTCGCCCTGATTGACTGCAACTCGTTTTACGCCAGCTGCGAGCGAGTGTTCAGACCCGACCTAGCCAAGATACCCATCGTGGTGCTGTCCAACAACGACGGCTGTGTGATTGCGCGCAGCTACGACGCCAAACCCTTTGTGAAAATGGGCCAGCCGTACTTCCAGATCAAAGACGATCTACGCCGGCATGGAATCGTGGCCTTCAGCAGTAATTACGCGCTCTATGGCGATATGAGTGAGCGCGTCATGACGACCATTGAGTCGATGGTGCCAGCTCTAGAGGTCTACAGCATTGATGAGGCGTTTGCCGATCTAACTGGCCTCCCTGGAGATCTGTCTGCATTCGGACGGCACATGCGATCCACGCTTCTCAAACGCACAGGCATTCCTGTCGGTGTAGGCATCGCACGCACCAAGACGCTGGCCAAGCTCGCCAACCATACCGCCAAAAGGCTGTTGGATATCACCGGTGGTGTGGTGGATCTGTGCGACCCGTTCAAACGGGACTGGACGCTGCGCAACACCGATGTCGGCGAGGTCTGGGGCATCGGCAGGCGCATGAAGGCTCACCTGGAAGCGATGGGAATAAAGACCGCCATGGACTTGGTGAAGGCCGATCCGTGGATGCTTCGTCAGAAATTCAGCGTGGTGATAGAGAAGACTGCTCGCGAGTTGTCCGGTACACCGTGTCTCGAACTAGGTGAAACTGACCCACCCAAGCAAGAGATTTGCTGTAGCAGGATGTTCGGCGCCCGGCTCACCCAGATCGAGCCGATCAAGCAGGCCGTCGCCACCTACACACAACGCGCGGCGGAAAAGCTCAGAGCGCAAAACTCGCTGTGCAAGAAGATCCGCGTGAGTATCAGGACAGGCATGTTCAATCCCGAAGAAGCGAAGTATGCGAACGGCGCCTTGGTGGAATTGCCGTACCCGACCAATGACGTGCGGCTGATGACTAAGGCTGCTACGGAAGCGGTCAATCGCCTCTTCCGACCGGGCTTCAAGTACAGCAAGGCGGAGGTTCTGCTGATGGATCTGCGCCAGCCTGGCGAGTTCACCGGTGATCTGTTCGCGCAGTCCCAGCCTGTGATGGCGGACAAGGTCATGAGCGTTCTGGATGAGATTAATGGCCGCTGGGGAAAGGGAGTCGTACGGTTGGCTAGCGTGCCTGCGGCGCCTGGATGGGCGATGCGTCGAGACCTAATGAGCCAAAGCTACACGACGAAGGTAGATCAGTTGTGGACGGTCAGGGCTACGTGACAGGTACTAAGCCGCCCCGCTCACCACGACTCTTTTTTTAACATTAACTGAGTGCTTGGATGAGTGGAGCAAAAGAAGTACCAGCAGCTAATACGCAATAAACTTACAAAATCCTCAACAAGTCAAGCGTCGCAAGACGGAATGATCCCGCGACTCAATAAGCTCGAACACCCTCGCAAAAAATAGAGGTTCTTAGTTTTTATTTTTGATCACAAATAGTAGCAGAGGGCCTAGCGGCCCCAACGGACGAGCTATTAAACAAAGCCGCAACCACACATACTTTTCCCCCGTTTCGATCTCAGAATCGTGACACCAAAAACAGCCACTGCACGAGCAGGTAAAGCAAAACGCCTAAAACAAAGCCAATACACACTAGCGTTCGAGCCCAGGAAGGCTGGGCCACCACAGCTTTATTTTGTTCTCAAATAATAGATCTCCGTTTTTGAAAATCGATTTCAATGGTGGCCTTTTGAAATTTGTGTAAATTTATTCTCGTTCAGCTCTGAAACCGTACATCCGCACCAAAGGCCGGATGCAATGATCTTGGGAAAGCGTGTACCCCAAACATTCAGTAAGGAAACTATCGATGAAGCTGTGCAGTCTGCGGGTGAACAATTTTCAATCCTTTGGGCCTGAAGGGGAAGAGGTTACTTTTGAGGACGTGACCTATTTACTAGGCCCTAACGGGGCAGGCAAAACAGCAACGCTTCAAGGCCTCTGTCGGATGTTCGCATTTGAACCAAATCTGCGACGTATCCGCCGCTCTGATTTCCACGTCCCGGCATCTGAGGAAAATCCACCAGAGCAAAGGGAGCTTTCGCTCGAGGCCGACTTCAGCTTTGAAGAAACACAGGACGATGAGGACGCAGATACCGTTCCAGAGTTTTTCAATCAGATGGCCCTACGCACCTTCGACGATGTGCCACGAGTACGCTTTCGTTTAGAAGCGACGATGTACGAGGACGGTGAAATCGAAGAGCGTTTTCTGTTTGTGACAAAGACAGACGATGCAGGCAAACCTACATCAACCGCATCAGTCCCTAAGAGACACCGAGACAAAATCCACCTTCATTACCTTCCCGCACGCCGCGATCCATCTGACCACGTGGCGTATGGCGCCACGGCCCTCCTTGGTAGGCTACTGCGGGCAGCCAACTGGAATAATGATCGCGAAACCGTTGCAGGATTGACGGAGCAAATTACCCAGTGCCTTACAGGCAATAAGTCTGTGCAAGCGTTGAGCGATAGCCTGAGCTCAGCTTGGCAAAAATTGCACAGGGGCGACTTCTTTGCTTCCCCGCGATTGACGTTTCAAAACTCCGAAATAGAGGCTTTGCTCAGGCATTTGTCTGTTTCGTTCAGCCCAGGTCATGGTGAAAATCAGGTGGATTTCGTACGCCTGAGCGATGGACAAAAATCCATGCTGTATCTGTCTCTTGTGTTCTCAGCACTATCGATTGGGAGGGAAGTCAGATCAGGCAAAAACACCTCATTTGACCCCCACAAACTCAAGCCACCAGCGTTCACGATCCTTGCGGTAGAAGAGCCTGAGAATAGTCTCTCACCTCATTACCTAGGCCGTATCGTTAACTCCCTGAAATCCTCTGTAGGTGTTGATGCTCAAGCATTGATCGCAACGCAAGCGCCGTCGATGCTGCGTCGAGTAGAGCCGGAGCACATCCGTTACCTTCGACTTAACAGCAATCGACAAACCCAAGTCACGAAGATCTTGCTGCCGCCCAAACGCAGTGATGCTTACAAATTTGTGAGAGAGGCTGTTCAGGCGTTTCCGGAGGTGTATTTCGCAAGACTGGTCGTTTTAGGTGAAGGCGACAGCGAGGAAATCGTACTGCCCAGAATTCTTCAAGCTAAGGGGGCTCCTGTTGACGAATTTGCAGTAGCCATCGCTCCGCTAGGGGGTCGGCACGTGAATCACTTCTGGAAACTCTTATCGGCAATCGGTACTCCCTACATCACCCTCCTAGATCTCGACACTGGACGCCATCAGGGTGGATGGGGTCGTATAGGTTACATTCGAGACCAACTCGATGCGCATGCACCTAACCTCAACCTTCCACAGGATTGGAGTCGGCATGCCTGGGACGATCCCGAGCGACCTATAAAGTCCCATCACCATTTCAACAATGGCACAGTTAGCTTGTTCGCAGAACTTGAAAAGCGCGACGTATTTTACTCCGCACCCTTGGATTTAGATTTTGCGATGCTAGTTGCCTTTCCTCAGGCATACAGAGCAGAAGCGATTCCAGCTACCGCAAAAAACCACACGTCCGTTCTGGGCGAAAATCATTTCAATCCAGCGCAATATGATGAGGAAGAGCAGAGTTGGTTTGCTGCTTACCACAAGCTTTTCAAACTGAGCAGCAAACCAGCCGCACACCTGGATGCTCTAGGGCGACTTACCGACGAGCAGCTCCTAGCCTCTCTTCCCGAAGCCCTCGACCGACTGGCCGACAGAGTGATTGCAAAGCTGGAGGAGTCGCCTGAATGATCAATCCAGATCGGTGGACTTCCTCCCCAGGGATTCGCCTGGAGAAAAGTGCTTGGGAGGTGATTCGGGAATGCGAAAGATCAGTCGTGCTGACTGCCGGGCCTGGCGCAGGTAAAACTGAAGTTCTCGCTCAACGTGCCGACTTCCTCCTGCGCACCAACAGCTGCCGATACCCTAAAAGGATCCTCGCCGTATCGTTCAAAACAGACGCGAGTCGGAACCTAAAGCAACGTATACATATGCGTTGCGGCATAGAACATGCTTCACGATTCGATAGCGTGACTTTTCACGGTTTTGCAAAGCGAATCATCGATAGATTTCGGCCCGTATTAGTGGACGAAGCGCTAGGCCAAGATTACGTAATCGGCACCGAGTACGTCCCCGGAAAACAAATAACCTTCAACCAGCTGTTACCTTTCGCCTTGAAAATTTTGAAGGACAGTGAGGTTGCCCTCAATGCGATACGCGCAACCTATTCCCATGTGTTTCTCGATGAGTTTCAAGATTGCACTGGCGACCAATACGAACTCATTAAGCTGCTATTCCACGACACCTCTAGTATTCTAACCGCCGTTGGTGATACCAAGCAGACGATCATGGGTTGGGCGGGAGCACTGGATGGAATATTCAAAACCTACGCTGACGATTTCGCTGCCCGCCCTCTTCGACTATTCCTGAACTTCCGCTCTCAACCTCGCTTGCTGCGCATGCAGAACGATGTTATCCGAGAGATTGAAGCTGCCGCTGTGATGCCTGACGATCTCGTGGATGGTGGCGGCGGTGACATACTCACCGGTCACTTCCGAAATTCAGCTGAAGAGGCTGAGGCTCTCACAGAAATCATTCAGCACTGGATAGTTGAGGAGCGCATTCCACCTAACGAAATCGCGATCCTGATGCCTCGCCAGATAGAGGAATATGCTGAAGCGTTGATGGAGCAACTTTCGCGAAACAGCATACCGTTTCGCAATGATCACGAGCTACAGGACTTGCTTAAGGAACCTGCAGTAGGTCTAGTGGTTGACTACCTAACCTGCCTATACGAACCCGGGCAGTCCGAGGCATGGTCGAGGTTGATGTCGCAGCTTGCTCCGTTTGAAGACGACAACAGTAAAAGCAGCGCACCCCAGATATTCGAAGAATTGTTTCGGTCTCACAAAAGACAAGTCGCCGCCGACAGCAAAACCCCCACTCCGTATGTTTCCTGGTGGAAGCTCGTTTTGGAGCTGTTCAAGGGACTGAGCGCATCCGACTTAGCGGCCTTCTCGCCCGACTATCAATCTCGCCAACGTCTAACCGAGGTCGTACACGACGTCCGAAATCGTATCCGAGCTCAACTTACCGATGAGCCGAATCTACTCAAGGTATTGGCGGGGTTGTCCGATAGCGACTCTGTCAGACTCCTGACAATGCACAAGAGTAAAGGATTAGAGTTTCACTCTGTAATCCTCCTAGGAGTTGAAACACAGGCCTTCTGGGGCAAGCTTGCAGAAGAACGATGCGTTTTTTTCGTAGGCGTTTCTAGGGCGAAGCAGAGGCTCGTGCTGACTACCTCTGAGCTACGCCCTCGACCCAAGAGTTCAAAGAAGCGATGGGACGAGCGAAGAACTCAGCACGGCGAATTCGTCAGCCACGTTGCTAAGCATCAAACCTGCTCGCTGCATGCGTGGAAAGGCTAAAACCCTTGGGGGCTATACCGTAATGAATCAACCTAAAGTTCTGCAGGCGAGACGCTCACCTTTTCGTCATAGGCTAGGAGGCACCTAATGTTTTCACCGTTCAACATGGAAGATCTGGCAGCAGGAGCGGTCGAGGCATTCAAACTACTCGGAGATGCTCGTGCAATTGCCGTTTTGGTATCAGGCGAATGCACAGCTGAGTTGATCAACACCGATTTCGGTGTCAATTATTGGCAGCTCATGGTGGCTCTTCCTATCCCCCTGTACTACGCCATGACAGATGTAGAACGCGAAGCTACCAGTAAAGCGATTTATGACGTAGTGACCCCGTTCTACTCAACCCTTCATGACGAGGCCCTAAACGGGGTGACCATTGCCCCACGTATTGGGGAAGCCTCCGAAAATTGGCGAGAAGAAGCTATCCGATATGTGAAAGGTGAAGGTGTCACCAACCAGGGACGAGTACGAAGCGACAATATTGCCTCGAGGGAACATCAGGGACTTCTATTTCGCTCTCAGGCTGAGGTCACTCTGTTCACGGCAATGACACGTGCACAGCTCGCAGTCGCTCCGCTTCCAGTCTTCGTACGGATAGGCAAAGCCTACAATCGTCTCGAGCCCGATTTCGTAGTAGTGTTCAAAGGTCTGACTTTCATTATTGAGGTCGACGGAGATACCTATCATCGCGAATCACCTGCCGATGCTGATAAGCGCTTGGTTCCTTTGACGTGGGAAGGCGTAGAGGTTAGAAGGATACGAGCCTCCGAGCTATCAAGTGACAACGCCGCTAATGTCGTTGTTAAAGATCTGATAGATTTCATGACAAAAAGGAAAGCAGCCCGTTGACTCCACGTGCCGTGAAAGCCGGCAACCTAGCTTCTCGCGACCCAGCTGGTAGACTTTCATCTCAGTACCGCGAGCGCGCCTCGCGCTTGAAGCAACAGGGATGAAACTCACCCAGTAATGGATTCGAAATCTTGGCAAATCGACGCACGGCAAAAACACCAAAATCGTTCAAACGACCAGCCCCTTATGGTCGCCCAAAACTATGGTTCACCAAAGCTTTCGCTGCTCTGGCATCGCTTGGACTTTTCAGTCTGTTAATGACCACAGCCTACAATTTTTTGGTTGGAGACGTGACGCTATCGTTCGTTAAACCACATGGCCGCCATTACGACTTCGACCTAAGAAACGATAGTCCAGCAGATCAAATCGTTAAGCGTTTCAAAGTAGATTATCCACCGCAGAAGCCAATTGCCCACGCTACTCGCACAATTGTCGCAAAAGCTGTCGGCGCAGGAGGGTACGAGCTACCAGGTGGCAACAGTGGCTGGATTCCCGTGACTGAGTTCGACGAACTGAATGGAAGGATTTTACCTGCTGATAAAGTCACCCCGTTTATCATGCCTCCGACGAACAGCAAGAACTACCTACAGTTAGATGCGGCGGTGTTGGACATTACGTTCGAAACAGCGCCTGCAAACGCAACATTGAAAGTTATTGATGACATTTTGAAAGCCCTCAAGCTGCGCAACCAAGCCACGCAGCAGAGGTATCTAGTCATGGATAACCTTTGGATACCCACCCGCGCTCTCAGTGTCGCCGAGGCAGTTAGGCTTGCGTGTAGGGACGATGACTCGCTATCAGACGAATTGTGTCCTGCTCATGGAGGTGGTTGATCGATTCTTGCCTGGGGGGGGGTGGCACACGAGCCTCAGACCTACCGTTCGCTCTCTGAGCCTACCACCTTTGCAAGCCACTTATCCCGGTGACACTGGCTACTCGCTGCACTGCTCGAACACACCGTACTCAGGGAATTAAAATGAGCCGAGGCATAGATTTCTTCCAGGGAATGACGAAGACACAACTCAAAGAGATGATCCAAGGGAAGATCGCAGAGGTCGATTTCGGACAAGATTTTGAGTCCTCAATCATCGCCGACCTAATACATCAGAAGCATTACCACTGCGCAGCCCAAGATCTGCGCCCTACTCACTTTCGAAAGCTACCCCGACCGGGAGCCGCTTACGATTTCCAAGGCTACTTTCCGGGTCATGGCTGGCACGCAGTCTCATGGACGCAGTGCATCAACCCTCGAGACGAAATGGATTGGTTGGATCGCGCACTCCGGGATGCTGCGCATCCTATAATTTCTAGCTACAGAGCGATGCACCCTGTATGCGAACGGTGCAAGAACAATCCGTCTACCGAAGTTGACCATGTGTCCCCCGAGTTCAAGGTTATGGTCGCCCAGATCATTCAGACGCTCAGCACTTCCCAGATTGAGGAGATATTTTCCCGCTTTGACTGGCTGGACAAAGAGCCGTTCTCTTTGCCACCAGGACACTATGCTTTACAGCTCCTCCATGATGCTCACCAGACCGCGACTCTCCAAGCGTTGTGCAAACCGTGCCATGTACTCAACGGCAACGAGCGCCGGCGCCGAACAATTTAGATGCTCGCTATATGGCAGAGAAAATACCTCGCGGGATAGTTCTCAGTCTCTAACATTGCTGGCAAACGAGCCCTGTAGAAAGGCTCCGTAGGGTATAATTCATAGACCTAACGGCTACGAATTTGAGGTGGTGTTTACATTCCCCCCAAAATCAGGTTGGGTAGGAAAATGTATTGCCGATAGACCGACGGAATATCACTGCAGAACCCGAGGTGTTGGATGGAGCGTTCGAGAGAGGCGCAAGAACTCTCGCAGGCTCGAACGACCATTACCTCGCTGAAACGTGGCGAGTACATAGCGAGAATTCTCGGTCGTCATTACCCAAAACCTGCCTTCACGCTCGACCTTGACCACGTCAGAAGTTCTGATCAGGTGACCATCGCAAAACCGCCCATACTGGTCTTTCCGCTTGTGGCCAAACACTACACCGATACCTGCGCGCGACCTGATGGAAACGCCACAAAGGTAAGCGGTAACCGGCACATCAAAGCCTTGCTCTTGGGCTTTAATGATACGTTTGAGATCGAAATCTGTATGGCGTTTTCCGTGAAAAGTGACATCAATAGTGTCGAGCATCATTGCGCTCCGGTTGCGGTCTGTATGGAGTTATCCGAAATTGCACACGCAACCAGGCGCGCTGGTATCGTGGGGGATTCTTGGTAAATTTCATGTTGATCGAATCATGCTTGAGAGAAAGACAGGTCTTACGTTCGCCAGCGCTTCGATCTGGAAATCTGGTTGATGCGAGGTGTGGTAAACCTCGCCCTCACCCACCTCTAGGACACAGACCTCAGAGCCAATTCTGTCCTCACCTACGCTTAATCTGGTCAACCGCTCCATCTGCCAACCTCCTGTCTTATTCATCCAAGACGGTGTCACAGCCATGATTTCGGTGATACCTAAATCAGAGCCTTGGCTCACCAAAATTTCTTGAAGCTGGCGCGTGTCGTCAATCATCACCGCACACTCGCTGTGCCCCCCCTGGTGTTCGACGCTAAGGGTCAGGTGGTACCAAGGAGTTCGGAGCAGCCTCGACACTCCACGCCAGTTGGATACGCCCTCGCCGAACATTCCTGGGACACCTATGAGGTCGCTGTCTATGGTTCTGAACATGTGTCGCCTCAAGCTGCTGGAGCACGTCAGTTGCTCAGCAGAACCGGTTGGTAATCAGAAAAGAGAAAATATTGCTTCGATAGAAGATGACTTGCGATGGCCAGGCCCGAGCAATAGGTAGACCGTGTTACGTGTTTCGAATAGGTAGCCTTCTTTGAAAGCGGTGCCCATGCTTGAGCGCACCCAATGACCTGGTTCGAAACGGCGCTGCTCGTCGTGCACAACTTTGTGGGCAAACATAAATATTGGCTGGCAGCCTGCGGCGGTTACTTTGGCTCGCTCTTCGTCGGTGACGACGGCGTCTAAGATTGTCCATTCTTCTACGGCGCAGAGAGGCATCCACTTGTAGCGCTTTCTAGCTGCAGACATCGCGTCTTCGACGCTAAGTTCTGAGCCAACTAGAGAGGCTCCCGGGTCTCCCAAAAGGCCCGCATCGATCACTCTAACCATGTGCTGCCTCCGAAATCATTTACGAGTAGTACGCCTGCTCAGCAGAGGCTTGCTGGATAGTCCGCATACCGGTCTTCATGCCCAGCGAAACGCTCTCATCTAATTCCCATAAATTGCCAAAACGAGCTTACGGAAGCTTCGCTATGAGCCGTCTTGGTCGCGATATGCGCAATACTACCTCATTTTGGTATTTAACGGAAACCCTACTGTGTGGCTATATCCTGACTTTTGAGTGAGCCATGCAGCTTAGAATCGCACTCGCAGGCGCCATCCGAGCACTGCGTAAGCAGCGTCAACTTCGGCACGAAGACCTTTCTGACGCCTCCGTGAAATCTAAACTCAGCGCCCTCGAGCGAGGCGAAACAAGCATTACTCTTGAGAAGTTCGAGAGCCTTGCTGAGGGCCTTCGAATAAACCCTCTGGCCCTCCTAGCTCTATGTATGTCCCAACAGCAAGACACCCCTTACCCTGTCCTCATGGATGCTGCCCTGAAGCAGCTGCAAGCGTTTGAGAAAGAAGGAGGTCTTGGAATTCTTGCTGAACAGCTCACTGATGGAGGGGTTGCCCCCCGTAAGCCTGGAAAGCCTCAGAACAAGGGAAGCGAAAGCGTCGTTCGCGAGCTTAAGACTGCTGGAATGAATCAATCGCAGATTGCGCGGGAGACGGGGCTGGCTCTATCGACTGTGCATCGATATTGGAAGAGGATTAACGCTACCGAATCTAGAGCTGATTGTTAGAGGACAATGCTGGATTGACGCACGTGCTCTCAAAGGGCTCGGGGCCGTGCGTTGAGATTGAGCTTGGCTTACACGACAACGCGAGGCCGAGCGGAAAGATCGGTTTGCCGCCAAGTGGCTTCGATCACTGGATAACCTTATTTCCGGCTTAATCCATAGCCCCCTGCGCACGAGAACCTCATAAGCGATGGTGCCAGATCCTGATTCAGGATTTACACAAATGCGACATTAATGTCTTTTTCGAAATTATGAAATCTCTGCCCTTGAATTCGTTTTTCAAAATCGGAGATCTATATTTTGAACTCAAAAGAAAAGCAGCGTTGCCTGCACCGGCCCATTTTTCATTTTAGAAATGAGGCTGGTTCGCTGGCCGCCGTTTTTATCTGACCCTTTCGATATGACAGCTTTTTAAGCTCACTCTCAAGCAAATACCATCGCTTATGGTTGCCCCTACGCACCTTGTAACCTGCTCGTTAATTTGGGGCCGTAGGCCCCGGCTCGGCTTGCCAACAAAAGCCAAGTATTTGAGTTTACTTTTTGTGGTTTGTACGAGATTTGGTGTGATCTGAGATCAAGAAAATCCAGCGAATCAGCTAGAGGTATAGTTCCGTCTAACCCGCTCAGGTTCCACCGGGATGCCCTCGGTTTACAGATACGAACATGCCGGCAATGATCCTGGCGTCGAGCAAGGCGTGGTGAGGCAGCTCTTCACCCCCGCTAGTCGGAGAAAGGGTCGTTGCGTCAGTAGGGAAATTACGAACGATTCTGGGCCATCGCCCGTCCTCATATACCAGGTCGCAAAAAAGCTCCCAATCGAACTGAGGGGCATCAGTGACGATCTCGATCTCTTTTTTGAACGACGTCAGAAATCTGAGCAGCGACATCCTGGCTTCAATAATGGGCAACGCGTAGCTCCCACCCCACAGCTGTGGAAGCACGGTTTCCTTTACGAAATCACTGCAGTCTTCTTCTTGCCAAGCATCGAGCAATTCCACGTAAAATTCGTGCCCATCCTCAGCGACTAACGCCAGTGATATCAGCTTCGCTGCCGCCGAGAGCTCGGTAAACTCGCAATCAAGAAAGACCATCATGTTGCTGGAACTCCGTTATGACTAGGCCTCGCCTGGATATGGTGCAGGAAGGTCAGCTGTGGGAAATGGCTCTCAAGCATTTTGGCTCAGACGGGCTCCTCAAGGTAATCATAGAAATGTGGAGTCACGCTGCTGCTCCGCCCAAGCCAGTCGTGGAATACCTGTCCACCAAACAGGTGAGTCAAGAAATCCTGAATATACTGAAAATTGCCCAAGAGCGAGTCGGTGCATTGGTTGCTGATCGGATAAGCGTTTTCGGACGATTGAGCTATGAAGCTACACCGTTGAGTTAGCTGAAATGACTCGAAAAGGATTTCTGGGGCACTGTATTAGGCCAATGTGCTAGCAACGAGCCCTTACCGACTGACCGCTCTAAATTGATAGCGAAGTGGCGAGTACGAAGCGGCTGGAAAATCTGGATTAAAATTACGGCCTGCCAGACTTACTGGCATAAACACTACTTGAAAGCAGAAGGACGATTTTCACAAGGGTTAATATCAAGGCGGAGCATCGCCAGTCTTTGAAAATCATCGAGCGCCTGAGGTCGCTAGCCATGGGGGTGACCTGTTGATGCTGAAGACTTGGTGCTCAACGCCCCACGCCCCGGCGTCATTGTAATGTACGACTCCGGGCACTCCCAAGGAAACGTGAGGGCTAAACTTTGCAGAGTTGTCTACGTAAAGTATCAAGCTTCAAAAGCTCGTCATAAGTAGCGATGATATCGAATAATCCCCACAACCCGGGCGACGGTTGCTGTTCAGTTTCCTGCCCAGGTGGGACTGTGATCAAGACTTGACTACACTCGCCCAAAACGTTGTCAAGTACCCTACAAACCATCGTTAAAGCGTCACGAAGGCTTTCAGTTTCGCTACGAAGCTTATCCGTTTCTTCTGGCGAATTAGGAAGAACTCCAGAATCGATATTTCTGATTGTGAGTTTCAACTGGTCTATTTGGCCATTCAAACTCGCATTGCGGATCTTAAGCGCTTCGAAATCCGAAGTAGTGACGACAGGAGTTTCCTCTGCAGACTCATCTATCTTGCCGCTCCGATCTAGATAAAGACGATAGTCGGAATTCCTAAGGAGCGTGACATGGCTAACGGGCTTAAAGCCTTTGACCTTAGTCTTTTCAGGCAACGACTCGAAATCTCGGTATTCAAACTCTTTCACAATTTTAGCAACGTCGATTGCCAAATTTGTGATGTTCGGATAAGTAGCTTTAGACAGAATATCAAGCGCACTACGAATATGTCTAATGCGTAATGCCTTGTGCTCTGCTCTATAATTATCAAACGGATCGAGTCGCTGAACCAATGCTATGCTCCCATTTCTGATAACCCCATGTTAGCAGAAAGTGATAAAGCGGGCCTAGCTACCATGCTAACATTGGCGCTGTCGTGACTGATTTTCATAACGTCCCGGACGCTGAGCATGCCCGTCGTCATCATGCTGGAAATCTGTGACGCCAACTGATGACTCGCAGGTTTGTTACTCGGCTTCAGTAGCTCATCATACTTGCCTTGGTTCACAAGCATCCTCATCCTCATTTGGGCGAACTGCGCATCAAGCCGAGGACTGGAAAGATCCGGAAAGTTCTGAACATCGACCAAGCGCTTCAGGACGTGGTCGGATTCTGAGATCTCGACTTTCTGGAAGTGAGCCATCAGTCCATCCTTCTCTCGGAGAAAAAAACTATTTGCCTCTCCGGTTTGCGCCATCAGATACAGTTGCTGCTCAATAGCCTCCAGGGCGTAAGCTTCCAAAGCATGGTGGTCATACTCAACATACAAATTTTCCAAAATTTGCGGATTGCGAGCGCTTGGCTTGAGAGCTCGATACTCTTGAATTTTGTCAAGCACGACCTTCATCATCTCTTTTGCTTTATCTTTTTCTGCACTCACAGCCTGTAAGTGATCGATACCACGGATGGCATAAGGGCACAACGCGCATTGACGGTGCCCACCGATTTTGGAGACTACTTCCTTCGGACAACGATTATCGAACGGGCAAATATGGCAGTTATTGAACGCGAGCTTGGTGTAAAGTCTTGCGCGCAGAGTCTCAAGCCCGTTCTTGTCATCCGCTACACCCGCGAGGCTGATCAAGCCGTGAGTTTTAATAGCCTGCACTGGATCTTTTTCAATAGACGTCATCAATTTAGCATGAAGCTTGAGGACGGTCTCAGCAAGTTCTGGAGCATCACCCCGCTCAATACTCTGCATGTTTTTCATCATGTAATCAGCGAGCAACTGTTGGTGATCAGACAAATTGTCGCCATCAAAAATTGCGTAATACCAGACAAGCGCCTCACTCTGACCTGTCAAATATTGACCGATGATCGAAGGCGGTAGGAGCCTGATCGCGTCAGATACGAACCCCGCGCGCAATGCATGGGGTGTGTGTGAGCTGACCAGATCATTGACGGCAAGCTCTCTGAGGAAATATGGCGAATAGTCGAGAAAAGGAGCAGGCGAACCACCCTCAGACTTGACGAAAACCAAGTCTTCCCCGGAGGTGTCCTGCATCTGAACGCGAATGAAATGCTGCAGAATCAACATGTAAACACGAAACTGCCGAGAGTTATTCCAATCAGAGTCTGTATTCCCTTGCCCCCTGAACAGGGGTTTGTATCGACCAAATTTGGATCCCTCAACCATGCCATACCACAAGTCCTGCTTGTAACTAGCCGAAGTGCACGCGTCATACCACTTGCGCTGCCTATCCATGATCTCAATAGCACGCATAGCAACAATCGCAGTCCACTCTCCATGCGACTTGTCTGAGCTTACAAACAAGGGTTGGAATGGAAGAGCGCGAAAGCGATCCACCCCACGATCATACTTATCTTTGTCCAGCCAAATCAGGTGCTGCTGACGGATACCAGTGTGACACATCAGCTGCGTTAGCCTAACTTCATTGGGCGAAATACGCCTCACCACTTCTCCCCGAATCTCAATGTCGACAACCTTATAAAAACGAGGAAGAAACTTGAAAGTATAGATCTTATCCTCATGATAAAAAATTGGCGTATAATTCAATAGCCCTTGATTAACCTCATCAATACCCTTAACGTTACGACCAATCAATCCCGCCCAAGCATGACTATGAATAAGCTCAGCTGTGGAGGGCTGATAGAGCTTACCATCCAGGACTCCATAGTTAACATCTTGCTCCAATTGACCATCGTAATATGGCATTTCGTTAATGTGGTCAACTAGGTATTCAAGACTTTCAAGCATGCTGATGAACGTCGAGAAATAAGGCCTTGGGACTGGAACTTTGTCAGTGCCTGATTTCTTTGAGACAGCCGGGTAGCATGAACTCGTAAAGTTGTTTCTAAACTTATCAGCCCCTGGCAATACCAGGTTATTATCCTCAATATAGTCGCAAAAACGATCGACGATACCTACTCGAGCATACAGAGTATCGCTGACCCAGTTATTCACACGAGAAAATTCATTAACATAACCAATAAATGTTCTTGGAGGCTCCTTTTCATATAGGATTACACCATCAAGAAAAACTGATTCTCGGGTAAAAAAAAGGGTACAGTTGAAGTCGTTCAAATTCTTAGGATAGTCTAGGAGATCACCATCCCGCTCAAGGAAGAAATTGGGTAGATAGCACATGACATAGCTCATGAGCAAGCCGAGTACAAACTCATGATTGGTAGAGTTCTGGAGCCTCATAGAGTGCATGAACGATTTATAAAAGCCATCTACCATCGAGGAAAATACTTTCACAGGATAACGCGAGGACTCATAAAAATGCGAATCCTCACCCTCACCACCAATATAGAAAATTTTCTTGAGCATGTGAGACGGAAAATATTTACCAAAATCCTCAGCAAAATTGATACTCCGTACACCGGACGCAATTTCTTGCGCTGCCGCATAAGATTTTTCATACGCGCTTTCAGCTTTCTTTTTTACTTTTCCAGTCCGGATTCGCCCTTTATAGACTCTGGCAGGTTTGTTTTCGCGCTTTTCCAGTTGATATTGGTTGATAACATCCTCAACCATTTGCTTTTTTCCCTCACTCTGAGACGAGAGTGTGAGAAGGAAATCATTGACGTAGTACCTCCGCAATGGCAGTTGGCCTGATCCATTAGCAGCGGAAAACAGGCTGTTGGCATCGGATTGCGAAAGATCCTCAATGGTGTAAGCGGTGGTACTTAGAAGAAGTCTCAGCCAAAAGTTTACGCGACTGCTCCCACTATCAAACTCTTCTCTTTTGAAAAGACTTTTGATCCTGGATTCAGGATGCACGCCGCGAATCAGGGTCAGGCTCTCTACATTCAACTTGTGACAAAGAGCATCCAATACTTCTGGCATATGTGCGATAGTCTGCATCCCGAGAGGCGCAACGAAAACTTTTCGCGCCCAGAGAGTGATGAAAACCAAACGAAAAAACTGAGAGATCGACCCCTCGTAGCTAACTGAGAGCCCCGAAATCCTGGGATCAACTTCACTCCACGACACTTTACTAGCGCGGAACGTCGCCTCTAATGTCAATTGAACATGACTCACCTCCCAACCTTCAAAGGTTAGAGCACGCCTGAAAATTGTCTCTACTCGCTCCGCAGCACTATCAGGCTGCGCACCATAATATTTTTTATAAAGGGTTCGAACTGTCGCAACAGCCTTAACGAACTGCGGAGCAACCTCATTCTCTTCCACGAGCCAAATTGCGTTGGCGGGGTGCAGATTAATCATTAGTTACTGTCGCCTTGCAGTGAGAGCTTAAGTTGTTTGAGTTCATTCTCAAGATGCTGAATCTGAACGTGGGTCACGCTGTAGTTAGCCGTTGACATACGAAGCATATTAATAGCCGCGAATGTTGCCTCAAGCATTTTGATGTCTTTACGCGCGTATCGCTCAGTTGCCTTGATGCTCTTATGCCCCATGAAAACTTGCACCGTTTTCAAATCCAGTCCGAATTTTTTATGACCAACCGGATTAGGGCAATGGTTCACCAGGTAATACGCATACATATGACGAAGCGAATGAAAGCCGTAGCTCATGCCCGTAATTTTCTGTGCAGCTGAACGGAAGCGCTCGTAAACGGCCTGATAAGACGTCGCCATGGGGCCCCCGTCTCGAAGATTACGAAATAAAAATCTGTGCGCTACCGGACGGTGCCTACTCGCTTCTAGAGCACGCTGTTCTTGGTCATATAACCCTAAGTAATGCCAGAACATTGAAGCAAAGGGCTGGATCAAAAACGTATCAGGCTTAACCCGCCCCTTATGATCAAGCTTTTTGAGCTGATGCTCAGGGATGTATTGGATCAAAACATCTAGACGCGTGTCAGGATCAACAATAAATACCTTATTATTTTTCGGATTATCGGTATCGATATGAATGTCGTCCCACAACACTGTAAGCGCTTCCGAAATCCGGCAGCCGGATGCTGCTAGCAAGCTCCACAGCACCTTGTCGCGCAGACACGTAGCGCTTTCAATCAAATCCCTACACTTGTCAATTGGAAAGGTTTTTTCATCCCCTCCAAATTCATCAGTGCGCGCTACCGTCGAGGGCTTAGAAGCCGGGCTCAGGTGTTTCTTTTTGATCCGTTTGGCGCCCCCTGCGATGCAGCCGGCCATCCAACTGTTCGCCCTGATAGCAGCCCTGACATTCCGAGGCGTCTCCATGCACCTGGTTGTAGTGAGCGGCATCATCGAGATAGCTATATCGGAGACGTAGCCACTGTCTTGCATTTGCAGTAAGGCTTCTCTCATCGCTTCACTAGCAGTGATGAAATTATTTACACCCGCAAAATGTACTGCAATAGAAGCGCCACCCAGTTCTCTGCTACCAAGCACCCTCGCAGCCTCTCTGGCTACGGATGATGTGCTATAAATACCGCTGACCAAGTAGCTCTCATAGCTATCTAATGCATCTCGCAGTTGCAATGCAGTGAGGCCACCACATTGAATACTGACTTGATGAATATAGTTCAGCATTTCACGCACCGCGTAACAATATGTACGTGTAGTTTTGAATGCTTTAACTTTTGCAAGTTGATACGCCCACTCATCAAAGAACTCCGTCATCGTATGATCAGGGCAAATGATTCGGAAGGTCGGAGTTCCATTGCGTGTCGTCTCAAACAGCTCGACATGGTTCATGCGCAAAGGGGCAAGCGCATTCAAAGGATCATATCCTTGTTTGAAACATCAACACGCACCTGAAGTCTTTCAGTTGATTTCGAATTCACTATACCATCCTGTTTAATTTCGTCTTCTTCTAAGCTTTAGATCAGGCACTGGCATTCGACAGCGTATTTTTCACACAGGATGCCGACCATATAGTGCGTCACACCGCTCGAGAAAGGGCGGATCATTAACGTATCAACTGCGGAGTCAGGGCTGAAAGATCCTAAACTTTCCAACTAGCATCGTAACTTTATCGACCTAGCGCGCAGTAAATAAAATCCGCTAACTTCCTGACGCAAATATACTCTGTTCAGAGTTGCAATCCTTCTGTGCAGTTTCAGTGATTACTGACGCTAAAGTGGCACGCATCCTGCCACACTAAGAACAGCTGATCAACAAGATGCAACAAACTTTATTGCATCTTAGAGTATGCTCGTAGCATACCGATTCTAGATCGGTCGCATTGGTACCTTACATTCGATATCGACCTCCGCCGCTGTACCCCAAAGCAATTGCCCCAGAATGGCGGCCAAGGAGCTATCACGCTGTGACAGCGCCAATTAAAGATACAACCTGCTGAATGATCGCGTCCCCGCGTTGCTCCCCCACTGCTGGAAGGCTTCGAAAGCCTTGAGACCGTCGGACAATCGCCACCCTCACCTAACACTTACGACCTTAAGAGCATTCCCCCAGGCGCAAGAGCTTTACAGTTGAGCGCGGGGCAAGGCGTGGAGACGACCAGAACGCCGAGACGCTGAAGAAGATGGGGAGCTATGGGGCTAGCTGAATCGTTCAGCATTGAGTAAGCAAGCCAGCTTTCGATCATGATGACCAAGGGTGAGCTATAGACTCGGAGGGTTGGCAGCACAGACCTTCCCGGCCAGGTGAGGTATCACGTTCGCACAACATTGGCACCCACCTATAAACGATTAGCTTGCGAATGCCCGATGAAAGATCTCAGACATCCGCTGACTGAGCAGTTTTTATGATTTCCTAAGGATTAGGATGAGGACGCGCGCGCACATCGTAGACCCACCCGTCACCGCTGTGCGCAAGGAATGTAGGGGAGCGGATATCAGAGAGACGTCGGAAAGCTGCAATTGCTAGGATCTTTCTCTCTGAGAACGGATCACGCGTCATAAGGCGCATCTAGGTTGTTGCGCCTTTATGAAGGTGTCGCAAGGGAGAGAAGCTCCTTACGAGAGATCAGTGCAAAAAGCCATAAAAAAAGGGCCTAGGATTAACCTAAGCCCTTGATTTTGTTGAGTTCGCGGCGGGAAACCAGGGATTCGAACCCTGGGAACGCTATTAACGTTCGCCGGTTTTCAAGACCGGTGCATTCAACCACTCTGCCAATTTCCCGTGTATTCCGATGACGCGATGAAGCGGTACTGCAAGGTGCAACTGGAGATAGCCTTAGATAAGAACCCTGGGAACGCTATTAACGTTCGCCGGTTTTCAAGACCGGTGCATTCAACCACTCTGCCAATTTCCCTTGTGCATCACGGGATTATAGTCGCTCATCCCGTCTCAGCGGGCGCCATAATACCCGAATGAAACACACTGTCAAACTCTCTGCATAGCTTGTTACAGAGCGTCTGTTATGATCTTTGCGACTGAACGTTTCAAAACTGAAGGAGTGTCGCCATGCGCGAACAGAATTACGCAGTGAATGGCAACGCGCAGGCTGAGCAGCTTGAAGTCAGCCGCGTGTTGCGCAATACGTACGGCCTGCTCGCCCTTACCCTCGCATTCAGCGGCGTGATGGCTTACGTGGCCCAGCAGATGCGCGTCGGTTATCCGAATATCTTTGTCGTATTGATCGGCTTCTATGGTCTGTTCTTCCTGACCAACAAGCTGCGCGACTCGGCCTGGGGCCTGGTGTCGGCGTTTGCCTTGACCGGTTTCATGGGCTTTATCCTTGGCCCGATCCTTAACCGTTACCTCGGCATGGCCGGCGGTGCGGAAGTGGTCAGTTCGGCATTTGCCATGACTGCCTTGGTGTTTGGTGGCCTGTCGGCGTACGTGCTGATCAGCCGCAAGGACATGAGCTTCCTGGGTGGTTTCATCACTGCAGGCTTCTTCGTGTTGCTGGCGGCGGTAGTAGCCGGCATGTTCTTCCAGATCAGCGGGTTGCAACTGGCGATCAGCGCAGGCTTCGTACTGTTCTCCTCGGTGTGCATCCTGTTCCAGACCAGCGCCATCATCCATGGTGGTGAGCGTAACTACATCATGGCGACCATCAGCCTGTATGTGTCGATCTACAACCTGTTTATCAGCCTGTTGCAGATCTTCGGCATCATGAGCCGTGACGACTGATTGTCAGCGCTATAAAAAATGCCCCGTATCGTGAGATACGGGGCATTTTCATTTGTGGGGCGGTAGACGCTCAGTACCTGTTAGGTTCCATCTCAAGCTCCACCCCGAAGCGCTCGGCGATGTCCTGCTGGATACGCAGCGCCAGGTTGGCAATATCCCGCCCGGTGGCTGAGCCGTAGTTCACCAGCACCAGCGCTTGCATTTTATGCACGCCGGCATCGCCATCACGAAAGCCCTTCCAACCCGCCTTGTCGATCAGCCAACCGGCGGCGAGCTTTACTTGCCCGTCTGCCTGAGGGTAAGCCACCAGGTCCGGATACTGGCTTTTCAGCTCGGCAGCCAGCGCCTGGGGCACCAAGGGGTTTTTGAAAAAACTGCCGGCATTGCCCAGCTCTGCCGGGTCCGGCAATTTTTCGCGACGAATACTGCAGATCGCCTGGCTCACATCCTTCGGTGTGGCCTCGGTGATGCCCTGCGCGGCCAGGCGCTGTTGCACCGGGCCGTAATCGAGTTTCAGGTGACTGGCGCGGCTCAGGGCAAAGCGTACCCGCAGGATCAACCAACGCCCGACTTCGTGCTTGAACAGGCTGTCGCGGTAAGCAAACTTGCATTCGTCCAGGCTGAAATCGCGCAGCTCGCCCGTCTGGCGATCCAGCGCCGTGAGGCCGGCAAACACGTCCTTGATCTCGACGCCGTAGGCGCCGATGTTTTGCATCGGCGCGGCACCGACCGTGCCGGGGATCAGGCTGAGGTTTTCCAGGCCGCAAAAACCCTGTTCCAGGGTCCACGACACAAAGGGGTGCCAGGCTTCGCCCGCCTCGGCTTCAACCACCACGTACACGCCATCATCGTGCAGCACGCGAATGCCTTGGGTCGCCATGCGCAACACCAGGGCGGGCACGTCCCGGGTCAGCAGCAGGTTGCTGCCGCCGCCGATCACCAACAGCGGCACACTGTGCGCGTCGGCGTAGGCCAGGGCGTCATGCACATCGGCATCACTGCGGGCCTCGGCAAACAGCTGGGCGCGTACGTCGATGCCAAAACTGTTGAATGGCTTGAGCGATACCTGCGCTTGTACGTGCAAGGTCATAGCCGGCCCTTCAATTCGATCACCAATGAATCACAGGCGCGCTCGATCAGGTCCAGCACCCGGTCAAAGCCTTGCTCGCCTTCGTAGTAAGGGTCTGGCACTTCGTCCACTTCGCCGTCGAAGCGGCGCAGGAACAAATCCAGCTGCGCCTTACCCTGCGCAGGCTGCATGGCTTTAAGGTTGCGCAGGTTGCTGTGGTCCATGGCCAGGATCAGGTCATAGCGCGCAAAATCAGCGCGGCTGACCTGTTGGGCACGCTGGGCTGACAAGTCATAGCCCCGCGCCAGCGCTGCGCGTTGGCTGCGCAGGTCCGGTGGGTTGCCGATATGCCACTCCCCGGTCCCCGCCGACGTCACCTCAACCTGATCGGCCAGGCCGGCTTCGCGCAACTTGTGGCGCAAGACGCCTTCGGCGGTGGGCGAACGGCAGATATTGCCCAGACAGACAAACAGGACTTCCATCAAGCCCCCAGCAGGCGACGGACGCGCTCAAGGTCTTCCTGGGTATCGACGCCTGCGGGCGGTGCTTCCAGCGCATCGCCCACGTGGATACGCACGCCGTGCCACAAGGCCCGCAGTTGCTCCAGGGATTCGGTGTTTTCCAACCAGCACGGGCCCCAGCTGACGAAGTCATGCAGGAAACCGGCGCGATAGGCATAGATGCCGATGTGGCGGCGGTACGGCACGCCTGGCGGCAGTACGCCGGGGTTGCTGGCAAAGGCGTCCCGCGCCCAGGGCAGGGTCGAACGGCTGAACGTCAGGGCCAGGCCGTTGATATCGCTGACCACTTTCACCACGTTCGGGTTGAACAAGGTTTCACTGTCTTCGATCGGTTCGGCCAGGGTCGCCATGCGCGCCTCGCCATGGGCCGCCAGATTGGCCGCGACCTGGTCGATGACGCTGGGCGGGATCAACGGCTCGTCACCTTGCACGTTCACCACGATGGCGTCGGGCGCCAGGCCCAGTTGCGTCGCCACTTCTGCCAGGCGATCAGTGCCGGAATTATGGTCTTCGCGGGTCAGCACCGCCTCGGCGCCGAAACGGTTGCAGGCTTCGATGATGCGCGGATCGTCAGTCGCCACCACCACCCGCTCAGCGCTGCTTTTGCAGGCCTGTTCCCACACCAGTTGGATCATCGGCTTGGCGCCGATCATTTGCAGCGGCTTGCCCGGCAGGCGGGTCGACGCATAGCGCGAGGGAATCACCACGGTAAAGGCGGTAGTCATTTATCCAGGCGCTCATCGGTGGTCAGGGTGCGCGCTTCGCTCTCGAGCATCACCGGAATGCCGTCACGGATCGGATAAGCCAGGCCGGCACCTTTGCTGATCAGCTCGGTTTTATCGGCGCTGAGCTTGAGCGGGCCTTTGCAGATCGGGCAAGCAAGGATGTCGAGCAATTTGGTGTCCATGGGTATGTCCTGGAAATAAACGGTTTAAGGCAAAACACGGTTGGGCAGCAGGCGCATCAGTTGTGTGTCGAACCAGGCGACAAACGCCGGCGACGGCAGCGCATCCACCGCAAGGTACCACCAGTCGGGCCGGGCGAAGGCGCGGCACTTCACCGCGTCCTTTTCAGTCATGACCAGCGGCCAATGCGGTGTGAAATCCAACACCTGGGCACTGTAGGGCGCGTGGTCGGCAAACGCATGGGGGATCGGCTGCCAGTGTAGCGTTTCAAGGGTATTGAAGAAACGTTGCGGATTGCCGATACCGGCAACCGCGTGTACCTGCTGGCCTGGCGGAAAGTAGGTGACCGGCTGCCGCTCGCCACTGTGCAGGTTGATCAGCGCCGCAGGCGCAAGGCCAAAGGCAAAGCCGTCTTCGCGGTCCTCGGCGGCACCGTTATAGAGCAGCGCATCCACGCTGTGCAGGCGCTCGACCGGCTCGCGCAACGGCCCGGCCGGCAGGCAACGGCGATTGCCCAGGCCACGGGCGGCATCGATCAGTACCAGTTCGAGATCGCGGGCCAGACGATAGTGTTGAAGACCGTCGTCGGAAAGGATCAGGTCCAGGGTTTCGCTGGCCAACAGCGCGTTCACCGCGCGGCTGCGGTCCGGATCGATCATCAACGGGACACCGCAGCGCTGCACGATCAGTAAAGGTTCGTCGCCGGCCACGTCGGCACTCTGATTGGCCTCGACTCGCCAGGGCAACTGTGGCGGCTTGGCGCCATACCCCCGACTGACCACGCCCACGCGCAGGCCACTGCGGCGGCAGTGCTCGATCATCCACAGGATCAGTGGCGTCTTGCCCGTGCCACCGACGGTGATATTCCCCACCACCACAACGGGCACCGGGGACCGATAGATAGCGCCCTCGCCCGCCAGGAAGCGCGCGCGCTTGCGCTGCACGACCCGGCGATACAACGACTCCAGCGGCCGTAACAGCACAAGCGCCGGATGGCCCTCATACCAGGCCTTGAGCAAACGTTCGGACATGGCCATCAGGGTGGGCTCGCCGCCTCGACGGTGGTCATGCGCAGATGACTGAAACCGAGCTTGCCGGCGGCGTCCATCGCGGTGATCACCGCCTGATGCTGGGTCTTGCCGTCGGCACTGATCGACAGTGGCAGGCTGGTATCGCCGCCGGATTCCTTCTGCAAGGCTTGCATCAGGCTGGCCAGGTCGTTTTTCTCCAGCAACTGGTTGTTCACCGAAAACACCCCATCGGCGCTGATGGCAATGTCCAGTTGCTTGACCTGCTGGTCTTCGGCCGGCGAGCCGCTGACGGCTTCGGGCAAGTCGACGCGCAGCTGGGTTTCCCGGGTGAACGTGGTGGTGACGACAAAGAACAGCAGCAGGATAAACACCACGTCGATCAGCGACGCGAGGTTGATATCGACATTTTCCCGTTGCTTGCGGCGAAATTTCACACTTTGCCCTCGACCAGGTCCACATCACGGTCGCCCTGCACCACTTCCACCAGCTTGATGGCTTCCTGTTCCATGCCGACCACCAGTTCATCGATGCGCCGTTGCAGGAAGCGGTGGAAGAACACCGAAGGGATACCCACCATCAGGCCCGCGGCCGTGGTGATCAGTGCTTTGGAAATACCACCGGCCAGCACGGCGGCGTTGGTGGTCATGCCCGAGCCCATGAACGAGCTGAAAATATCGATCATACCCAGCACCGTGCCCAGCAAACCGAGCAGCGGCGCCATGGCGGCGATGGTGCCGAGGGCGTTGATGTAGCGCTCCAGTTCATGGATCACCCGTGCGGCGGCTTCCTCGATGCACTCTTTCATGATCTCGCGACCATGCTTGGAGTTGGCAAGGCCGGCGGCAAGGATTTCACCCAGCGGCGAATTGGCGCGCAGCTCCTTGAGCTTCTCTTTGTCGAGCTGCTTGTTCTTGATCCAGCCCCAGACTTGCCCCAGCAGATGCTCGGGGGTGACGCGACTGGCGCGCAGGGTCCACAGGCGTTCGGCGACGATGCCGAGTGCGGCGATGGAACTCATGATGATCGGCAACATCATCCAGCCGCCGGATTTGACCAATTCCCACACAGTGAATGCCCCCTCGAAAAAGTGCGCCACTTTATCATATAGGTTCGGCGGCAGGGTTCGTTGGCCGCAGACCAGGCTGTCGCAGCCTGCGGTGTTTGGTAACGCCGGATTACGGCAACGGTTCGCGCCAGAATCGGCGTTGACTGCGCGCAACAATGGCGGGCTGGAAGGCGCCCAACTGAAAGCGCACGGCCCCGTGTTCGGCGCTGTCGTATAGTCGGCTGCCCTGGGCCTGATAGCGCGCGACCACTTGCGCATGAGGATGACCGAAGGCGTTGCCCCGCCCTCGGGAAATCAGCACCGACGTGGGGGCGAGCCGCTGCACAAAGGATCGGGATGACGAGCTGCGGCTACCATGATGGGGCGCTTGCAGCCAATCGGTTGGCACCGCCAGCGGCGTATCGAGCAAGGCGCGCTCCGCCGCGCTGTCGATATCGCCGGTGAGCAACAGCCGTTCACCCTTGGCCTGCACCTGCAACACACAGGACTTTGGATTGCCACTTATGGCGCCGGACCACTGCCACAACGCGAAAGACACACCATCCCACTCCCACCGCTCGCCACTGATACAGGGCTCGGTCCCGAGAAATGCCGGCAGCCCCTCGGTTTCGCCGCCTACCACGCGCCCGATGGTCAAACCACGGGCTATCGCTGCCGCGCCACCGGCGTGATCGGCATCGGCATGGCTCAGCAGCAGCATGTCGAGCCGCTGTACCCCGAGCTTTTTCAATGACGGCAAAACCACGCGTGCGCCCAGATCGACCGCCCCGGAACGCGGACCGGCATCGTAAAGCAGCGCATGATTGCGGGTGCGCAGGATCAGCGCCTGCCCCTGGCCGACATCCAACTGCACCACCCTCACCTGCCCGTGGGGTACCGACTCCCTGGGAGGAAACACCGCCAGCAACAGCATGGGCCAGCCCAGCAACCGAAACGGCACCCCCTTGGGCAGTAGCAGCATCGGCGCGCCCACCAAGCTGACCAGCCAGTACACCAGCGGCACCTGGGCCGGCGTCCAGGCCGGCAACTGCCCGGCCAGCAGGGTCAGCACGTTGAACCACCCCTCCAACGCCCCGCCGGCCAACCAAAGCAGGCCGTCGCCGATCACCGGCACCCACAACAGCACCGTGCCGAGCAGCGCCAAAGGCAACACCACCAGACTGATCCAGGGTACGGCGAACACATTGGCCAATGGCGCAGTGAGGCTGATGGGTAAACCCAGCACCAGCAGGATTGGAAACAGGCCGATAGCAATCAGCCACTGGGGACGCGTCCACGCCTGCCAGAGACCCCAGGGGCCCAGCCGTCCACCGAACGTCAGGATCAGGACCGCAACCGCCGCAAATGACAACCAGAAGCCCGGCTGCAGACTGGCCAGCGGCTCAAGCAGCAGTACGCCATTGAACGCCAGCAATAACGGCCACCATGCGCCCAGATGTCGAAAGCGCAGCCGCCACAGCAACATCAGACCGACCATCACGCAGGCCCGCTGCACCGGCACGCCAAACCCCGCCAGCAGGCCGTAACCCAGCGCTGCGGCAAAGGCCAGGCCGCACGCCCACGGCAGCCATGGCAGGTGGCGCGGCCAGCAACCGTAACGGGCCATCCCGGCCACCAGTGCGTAGATCAGCCCGGCCAGCAAGCCGATGTGTTGACCGGAAATGACTAACAAATGCACGGTGCCGGTGTCTTGCAACACCTGCCATTGCTCCGCCCGCAGCCCGGAACCGTCACCCAGCACCAAGGCCGCCAGGGCGGCCTCATGGGTTTGCGCATCGGTGGCCATCAGGCGTTGACGCAGACTGTCGCGCAAGGCGTTGCGGGCCGGCGCGAGGCGCTGGCCGTCTTTCACCGAGCCCGTGGCCCCAATGCGTTGCGCCAGCAGCCAGGCCTCGTGGTCGACGCCATGAAAATTGAGCAGCCCGGACGGCCGCTTGAGGGTGACAGCCAAGCGCCATCGCTCCCCACTGCGCACCGGCGGCCCGCCGTGCCAGGACACCCGGATGCGCTTGGGCAGCCGGGCCTTGCGCGACCGGCTGTCGGCCAGTTCAAAGCGCACGCCGGTGTCCGTCTGTTGCGGCAACCCGACCACACGCCCCTCCACCCAACGCGTCTCGCCGTCCAGCGCCGGGCGCAATCGGTCATCCAGTGCCCACTGCGCGCTGATGCAGGCCCAGCTCACGCCCAGCAGGAAAAACGCCAGCGGATAGGTGCGAAACGGCAGTAGCATCAAGGCCAGCACCGGCATGGCCAACAGCCATCCTGTGGGCGGCAACGCCGGAAGAAAGCGCAGGGTCAGTAACCCCATCGCGAGCGCGAACATCCCTGTCCTCATGAATCATTCCTTTCAATGACTCACTCAGTCTTAGCCGGAGTTCCCAGGGGCGCCTTTGATGTTTTGTCACAAAGTCTGAATTTTCTGTTTATAGAATACGCGCATACTTGCCCCTCGAACTGACCTGGACCCCCTATGCCCCGGCGCTTATTCAAACGGTACATGCCCGACCCCAGCAGTATCAGGGAACACAAGTCATTACAGTTTCTTGGCACCCTGCTGCATGACCCGAACCTCTGGCACCTGAACCGGCACTCGGTGGCTCGCGCCATGGCCGTGGGCTTGTTTGCCGCGTTTATCCCTATCCCGTTGCAGATGTTGCTGGCCGCGATCCTGGCGATCGTGGTGCGCGGCAACATGCCGATTGCCGTCAGCCTGGTGTGGCTGACCAACCCGGTGACGATGCCGGTGGTGTTTTTCTGCACCTACATGACCGGCGCCTGGTTGATGAACGTGCCGCCGCGCAGCCTGCCCGATAACCTGACCTGGGAATGGATCAGCGGCGAGTTGAGCACGATGTGGCAACCATTCCTGCTGGGCTCGGTGGTCTGCGGGTTGGTATTGGGTGCCCTGGCCTACTGCCTGACCATGGGATATTGGCGCTGGTGGGTCGCGCACCAGTGGAAGAAACGCAAATTGCGCCGCCGCTGAGGGCTAACGGGCAGGCAGGTGCAAAGGTACGCGCAGGCCCTGCGCGCAATGCGCAAGCCCGGGCCGTGAACCGTCCAACCGAATAAAGCGCGCGAAGATACGTTCCAAGTCAGCCTCATCGGTACCTCTCCCCTGATCCTCCCGCCAGACGCCGGCCGGCGCCGAATCGCCCGAAGATTGCTACATGTCACTAATTTACGAGATTCCCGAGGGTGCAAATGGCTACACTGCGCACGTGGCGTGGGCCGGATGCCTGCGTGGATGATTGATATCAATGTGGTAGCAGGAGAGTGGCGTGCTTAGAAGAATGGGAATAAAAGGCCGCGTACTGTTGCTGACTTTATTGCCGACCAGCCTGATGGCCCTGCTGTTGGGAGGCTACTTCACCTGGATGCAGCTCTCCGAACTGCAGACGCAATTGCTGCAACGCGGCGAAATGATCGCCGAGCAGTTGGCGCCGCTGGTCGCACCCGCCCTGAGCAGCAGGAACACGGACCTGCTGGAGCGCATCGCGACCCAATCCCTGGAACAACCGGATGTGCGTACGGTGTCGATCCTGGCGCCGGACCGCTCGTCCCTGGCCCATGCCGGTCCGACCATGCTCAATCAACCGCCCACCGGCAACAGTTCGCACCTGCTGCAGCGCAGCGGCAATGATGCCACCCGCTACCTCATGCCCGTGTTTGGCCGCCATCGCAACCTCGCGGGCGAGCTGATCCCGGATGAGTCCGACCGCCTGTTGGGCTGGGTCGAAGTGGAACTGTCCCACAATGGCATGTTGCTGCGCGGCTATCGCAGCCTGTTCGCCAGCCTGCTGCTGATCGCCATCGGCTTGATCTGCACCGCGGCGCTGGCCCTGCGCATCAGCCGCACCATCAATTCGCCGATCGGCCAGATCAAGCAAGCCGTGGCCCAGCTCAAGGACGGCAACCTGGAAACCCGTCTGCCGCCGTTGGGCAGCCAGGAGCTGGATCAGTTGGCGTCGGGCATCAACCGCATGGCCGAAACCCTGCAAAACGCCCAGGAGGAATTGCAACACAGCATCGACCAGGCCACCGAGGATGTGCGCCAGAACCTGGAAACCATCGAGATCCAGAACATCGAGCTGGACCTGGCCCGCAAGGAAGCCCTGGAAGCCAGCCGGATCAAATCGGAATTCCTGGCCAATATGAGCCATGAGATCCGCACCCCGCTCAACGGCATCCTGGGTTTCACCCACTTGCTGCAAAAAAGCGAATTGTCGCCGCGTCAGTTGGATTACCTGGGCACCATCGAAAAATCCGCCGACAACCTGCTGGGCATCATCAACGAAATCCTCGACTTCTCGAAGATCGAAGCCGGCAAACTGGTGCTCGACAGCGTGCCCTTCAACCTGCGCGACCTGCTGCAAGACACCCTGACCATCCTCGCTCCCGCCGCCCACGCCAAACAGCTCGAACTGGTCAGCCTGGTCTACCGTGACACGCCGCTGTCACTGGTGGGCGACCCGCTGCGCCTCAAGCAGATCCTGACCAACCTGATCAGCAACGCGATCAAGTTCACCCGCGAAGGCACCATTGTTGCCCGCGCGATGATCGAGGACGAACAGGAAGACAGCGTGCAGCTGCGCATCAGCGTGCAGGACACGGGCATCGGCCTGTCCAACCAGGACGTGCGTGCGCTGTTCCAGGCCTTCAGCCAGGCGGACAATTCGCTGTCGCGCCAGCCGGGCGGCACCGGCCTGGGCCTGGTGATTTCCAAGCGCCTGATCGAACAGATGGGCGGCGAAATCGGCGTCGACAGCACACCGGGCGAAGGCTCGGAGTTCTGGATCAGCCTGAACCTGCCCAAGACCCGCGACGACGTTGAAGACTTGCCCAGCGCGCCGCTGCTCGGACGCCGCGTGGCCGTGCTGGAGAACCACGAACTGGCGCGCCAGGCCCTGCAACACCAGTTGGAAGACTGCGGCCTGGAGGTGACCCCGTTCAACACCCTGGAAAGCCTGACCAACGGCATTACCAGCGCGCACCAGACCGAACAGGCGATTGACCTGGCGGTGCTCGGCGTCACCGCCAACGACATCCCGCCCGAGCGCCTCAACCAGCACTTGTGGGACCTCGAACACCTGGGCTGCAAGGTGCTGGTGCTGTGCCCGACGACCGAGCAGATGCTGTTCAACCAATCGGTGCCCAACCCCAACAGCCAGTTGCAGGCCAAGCCCGCGTGTACGCGCAAGCTGCGCCGGTCCCTGGCCGACCTGATCAGCCCGCGCCCTTTGCGCAGCGAACCGGGCGAGCCATTGTCCAGCCGTGCGCCGCGCGTGCTGTGCGTGGACGATAACCCGGCGAACCTGTTGCTCGTGCAAACCCTGCTTGAAGACATGGGCGCCAAGGTCATGGCCGTGGAAAGCGGCTATGCGGCCATTGACGCGGTCAAGCAGGAAACCTTCGACCTGGTGTTGATGGATGTGCAGATGCCGGGCATGGACGGGCGCCAGAGTACCGAGGCGATTCGCCAATGGGAAAGCGAACGCCATGGCACGCCGCTGCCGGTGGTCGCCCTCACCGCCCATGCCATGGCCAACGAAAAACGCGCCCTGCTGCAAAGCGGCATGGACGATTACCTGACCAAACCCATCAGCGAGCGGCAACTGGCCCAGGTGGTGCTGAAATGGACCGGCCTGGCCCTGCGCAACCAAGGGCCGGAACGCGTCCCCGAAGGCCCCGGCCCAGGCGTGCAACTGCTGGTGCTGGACCATGAGGAAGGCTTGCGCCTGGCCGCCAACAAGGCCGACCTGGCGGCCGACATGCTCGCCATGCTGCTGGCTTCCCTGGAAGCCGATCGCCTGGCGATCACGGTCGCCCGTGAAGCCAATGACAATCATGCCCTGATCGAACGCGTCCATCGTCTGCATGGCGCCACGCGCTACTGCGGCGTGCCGCAATTGCGCGCGGCCTGCCAGCGCGCCGAAACCCTGCTCAAGCAGGACGACGCCAAGGCCATGGCTGCACTGGATGAACTGGACATGGCAATTGCACGGTTGGCCAGTGAAGCGCGGGTCAGCGCCTGACGCTATTTTCAGGTGGGGCTTGCCCTAATACCTGTAGGAGCGAGCTTGCTCGCGAAAAACTCCCAGGCACCGCTCTCATTCAGGAAGCACGCGTTATCGTTGACGTTTTTCGCGAGCAAGCTCGCTCCTACAGGCATTTTTCACGTGTAAATCGCAGGGAGCCCCTTTCAATGCGCGTCATTCTTTTCAGCAGCCAAGCCTACGACCGCGACAGTTTTAGCGCTGAGCCACTCCCCCAGGGCATCGAGCTGCAATTGCAACCCGCCCGCCTCAACCTCGACACCGTGGCCCTGGCCGAACACCATGAGGTGGTCTGCGCCTTTATCAACGATGACCTCAGCGCCCCGGTACTCGAGCAACTGGCCAAAGGTGGCACGCGCCTGATTGCGTTGCGCTCGGCCGGCTATAACCATGTCGACCTGCGCGCCGCCAAGCGCCTGGGCCTGAGCGTGGTGCGCGTACCGGCCTACTCGCCCCACGCCGTGGCCGAGCATGCCGTGGCGCTGGTGCTGGCCCTGAACCGGCGCCTGCACCGCGCCTACAACCGCACCCGCGATGGCGATTTCAGCCTGCACGGGCTCACCGGGTTCGACCTGGTCGGCAAAACCGTCGGTGTGGTCGGTACCGGGCAGATCGGCGCCACCTTCGCCAGGATCATGAACGGTTTCGGCTGCCGGTTGCTGGCCCACGACCCCTTCCCCAACCCTGAGGTCCAAGCCATGGGCGCGCGCTACGTGAGCCTGCCCGAACTGCTCGCCGAGGCGCAGGTCATCAGCCTGCATTGCCCGCTGACGGCCGACAGCAGGCACCTGATCAACGCCGACACCCTGGCCCACATGCAACCGGGCGCCATGCTGATCAATACCGGCCGCGGTGGCCTGGTCGACACGCCGGCGCTGGTGGAAGCGCTCAAGAGCGGCCAACTCGGTTACCTGGGGCTGGATGTCTATGAAGAAGAGGCCCAGCTGTTTTTCGAGGACCGCTCGGACCTGCCCCTGCAAGACGACGTGCTCGCCCGCCTGCTGACCTTCCCCAATGTGATCATCACCGCCCACCAGGCCTTCCTGACCCGCGAGGCACTGGCGGCGATTGCTGGCACTACACTGGCCAATATTGCGGCGTGGGCCGACGGCCGTGCGCAGAACCTCGTCGAGGGATGATCAGCGGTCACATACCGGGCTCATGATAGTCCGGCACCCGTGATAGGATGCCGCGCCTATTTGGAGGATCCATGGCCGAACACGATTTCCGCTTCAGCTTGCTGAGCCCGCAACACACCCTGATCGAATGCCGCGCCCTGGTGCCGGGCCGTTATCAAGTCACCGGCAACGGTGGTTCGATCAAGCATGGCGACGTGCTGATCGTCACCCTGCGCGGCAGCAAAACCCTGTCGATGCGCCTGACCGTGGAAGGTGACGCGCGCTATTCCATCCGCCCGGCGGGCCAGTGGGTCGCCATGGCCCAGGGGCCGAAATTCGGCGAGTTGGAGATTCACACCTGGAAGGTGAATTGCGACAGCTGCGACAGCGTGCTGGAGTTCGAATTCGCGGTGGAAACCAAGCTCACCCAGGAACCGCTGCAACCGGCCGCCAATGCCCGCATCAAAGCACTCGGCTGGGCCAGCGAAGGCGACAGTCACCGCTGCCCGAAATGCCAGCAGGCCGCGCAATGAAGGGCCTGCTGCTGCTCGCCGCCATGGGTACGGCCCTGAGCGGCTGCGCCGGCGATGCAGTCAAGCTCAAGCAGGATCACAGCTATGTGGTGGAGTGGATCGGCGAGCGACCATTGATGGACTACGCGCACCTGACCGTGACCCTCGGTGCCGATGGTCGCGCCTATGGCAATGGCGGCTGCAACCACTGGTTTGCGCCATACACCCTTGAAGGCGAGAAGCTCAGTTTCGGCCCGATCGGCAGCACCCGCAAACTGTGCGCCGAGGCGTTGATGGAGCAGGAGCACCGCTTCTTCCAGGCCCTGCAAGGCGTACAGCGCTGGGATATCTCGCCGATCGAGCAGACGCGATTCTGGCCCGCCGAAGGCAAGCCGATTCGCTTGTGGCTTGAAGAAGGCTGATATCCCCAATCTTTAGTTTGATGGGGTTCCAAATGTGGGAGGGGGCTTGCCCCCGATGGCGGTATATCAGCCAGCACACACAGTGACTGACACACCGCTATCGGGGGCAAGCCCCCTCCCACACTTTAACCGCGCAAGGCCTTGAGTTTGGCCAACACGCCCTCCGCCGTCTGCTCACCCATCAGTTGCTCGCGCACCTTGCCCTGGTCATCGATGATGTAGGTCACCGGCAGCGCCTCGCTACGCGGAATATCGAAGATGCCCTCCGGGTTCTGCGCCAGTACGGTGAACTTGATGCCCAGCTTGTCACTGGCAGCCTTGAGCTCCTCACCCTGCACATTGTCGAAGTTGACCCCGAACACGCCCACGTTCTGCGCTTTCAACTGTTCGGCCAGGGCATTGAGCTCGGGGATTTCCGTGCGGCACGGGCCACACCATTCGGCCCAGTAATTGACCACCAGCCACTGCTTGTCCAGGCGTTCGGCCGGCACTTTCTGGCCGTACTGGTCAACGCCGTAATCGTTACCGCAGCCGCTGAGCAGCAGGGTTGTGATGATCGCCAATGCTCCGATCAGTCGCCTTGTCATGGGGTAATCCTTCGCAAAAATGAACGTGGGCTGCGGCCTATCGCCTCTGACGGTTTAAGGACAGGCGCCAGCACGGGTAGAATACCCGCCACCTTACGCAAGATGCGACCCGCACATGACCGATCTGACGCTTTATCACAACCCGCGCTGCTCGAAATCCCGCGGTGCGCTTGAACTGCTCGAAGCTCGCGGCCTCACGCCAACCGTGGTGCGCTATCTGGAAACGCCGCTGAACGCGGCACAATTGCAGGCCCTGCTGGCCAAACTTGGCCTCAATGCCCGCCAATTGTTGCGCACCGGCGAAGATGAATACAAAAGCCTCAACCTGGCCGACGCCAGCCTCAGCGAAGCGCAACTGATCGCCGCCATCGCTGCACACCCCAAGTTGATGGAACGCCCGATCCTGGAAACCGCCGATAAAGCCATCATTGGCCGCCCGCCGGAAAACGTGCTGGAGATCCTGCCGTGACTGCGCCCTACGTGCTGGTGTTGTATTACAGCCGCAATGGCTCGGTCAGCGAAATGGCCCGGCAGATTGCCAGGGGCGTCGAGCAAGGCGGCATGGAAGCCCGGCTGCGCACCGTGCCGGCGATCTCCACCGAGTGCGAGGCCGTGGCGCCGAGTATCCCGGACGAAGGCGCGCTGTATGCCAGCCTGGATGACCTGAAACACTGCTCGGCCCTGGCCCTGGGCAGCCCGACCCGTTTCGGCAACATGGCCGCGCCGCTCAAGTACTTCCTCGACGGCACCAGCAACCTGTGGCTCACCGGCGCCCTGGTCGGCAAGCCCGCCGGCGTGTTCACCTCCACCGCCAGCCTGCACGGCGGCCAGGAGACCACTCTGATGTCGATGCTGCTGCCGCTGCTGCACCACGGCATGCTGATCACCGGCCTGCCCTACAGCGAACAGGCGCTGCTCGACACCCAGGGCGGCGGCACGCCCTATGGCGCCAGCCACCACGCCGGGCCTGACGGCAAGCGTCTGCTCGACCCGCATGAAATCAGTCTGTGCCGCGCCCTGGGCCTGCGTCTGGCCAAGACCGCCACACTGCTGGAGAACGGCGTTGGCCAGAAAGCCTAAGGTCCTGCCGTCCCAGGCGTGGCTGGAACCACGGGTCAAGCTGGCGCGCGCACTGAGTCTGCTGGCGTTTTTCGGCCTGGTGGGCTTGTTGTGCGCGTATTACCTGTTCGTCGCCGACCTGCACGGGGCGCGCCCGTGGGTGATCCTGCTGATCGAACTGGTGCCGCTGCTGGTGCTGGCGCCAGGGATGATCACAGGCAGCGCGCGTGGGCATTCGTGGATGTGCTTTGTGGTGAACCTGTATTTCATCAAGGGCGCACTGGCCGCGTATGACCCGAACCGCCAGGGCTTCGGAGTGCTGGAAATGCTGGCGAGCCTGGCGGTGTTTTGTACGGCGCTCTTGTATGTGCGCTGGCGGCATCAGTTGAATCGGCGACTCGCCGATTGACACACTCTGACGATCGTTCCCACGCTCCGCGTGGGAATGCTGCCCCGGACGCTCCGCGTCCCAGACCTTGTGTAAGGGTGACGCAGAGCGTCACAGGATGCATTCCCACGCAGAGCGTGGGAACGATCAACGATCAGTGGTTGACGGTGTAGGCCAGCATCATCGACAACTGGCACATTGGCCGCCCACTCTCGGCATGCCATTGGTTGAACGCGCCCTGCACCGTCGCCAAATCCCGCAGGCTGGTCGGCGCCTTGTCGACGATCTTCTGCGCATTCAGCGCCGCCACCACGTCATCGCTCGGTACAAACGTATCCTTGCCTACCATGCGCAGGAAACGCGGGGCCGACAGCCCGCCCAACTGGTGGCCGTGCTTGCTCAGGTATTTCCACAGCCCAACGATATCGGTCACCGGCCAGTCGGCGACAAACGCACCGAAGCTGCCCTTTTCCTGCTCGATATCCAGGATCATCTGCGCGTTGCGCGGCACGCTCTTGAGCTTGCCCAGGTGGCGGATGATGCGCGTGTCCTGCATCAGCCGTTCCAGATGTTCGGCGCCCATCAGTACGACTTTTTCCGGATCAAAGCCGAAAAACACCTGTTCGAACGCGGGCCATTTCGCGTCGACCACACTGTGTTTCAAGCCCGCACGAAAGACTCGCAGCGCCAGGGTCGACAGGTAGCGATCATCGCTGATCCTGCGCAGTTGTGCCGGGGTCTTGGGCGCAGGCAGATGGGCTTCCAGCTTGGCCGCCGAACCGAAGCGGTTCAGACAATATTCGTGCAGCCACTTGTAATCGCGCATGCCCTCTCCTGGCAGTTGAATGGAAAACGGCGCCCGCAAGCGCCGTGTACTAGAGCCTCGATGCGGCTCAGAGGTTCACTACATTGACGAAACGCGAGGCGGCCGTCTCATCGATTTTCAAGCTGGCGAAGTCGAACAGGTTGCGATCGGCCAGTTGCGACGGGATCACATTCTGCAGGCTGCGAAAAATACTCTCGGTGCGCCCCGGGGTCTTGCGCTCCCACTCCTGCAGCATGTCCTTGACCACCTGGCGCTGCAGGTTTTCCTGGGAGCCGCACAGGTTGCACGGAATGATCGGGAATTGCTTGAAGTCGGAATAAGCCTGGATGTCCTTCTCGTTGCAATACGCCAGCGGGCGGATCACCACGTTGCGTCCGTCATCGGCGCGCAGTTTGGGCGGCATGGCCTTGAGCGAACCGTTGAAGAACATATTCAGGAAGAAGGTTTCGACGATGTCGTCGCGATGATGCCCCAGGGCCATCTTGGTCGCGCCGATCTCATCGGCAAAGGTATAGAGCGTGCCACGCCGCAGGCGCGAGCACAGCGAGCAGGTGGTCTTGCCTTCCGGAATCAGTTCCTTGACCACCGAATACGTGTCTTTCTCGACAATGTGGTACTCGACGCCCAGCTCGTTCAGGTAGGCCGGCAGCACATGCTCGGGAAAGCCGGGCTGCTTCTGGTCCATGTTGACGGCAACGATCTCGAACTTGATCGGTGCGACCTTTTGCAGGTGCAGCAGCACGTCGAGCAGGGTGTAGCTGTCTTTGCCGCCGGAGAGGCAGACCATGACCTTGTCGCCCTCCTCGATCATGTTGAAATCAGCGACCGCTTCACCGGCCAGGCGACGCAGGCGTTTTTGCAGTTTGTTCTGGTTGACCGTAAGAGTGCCCATGGCGCTTGGATCCGCTAAAGGTGTGTGACGAAAAGCGCAGCATTTTACCTTCATGAACGACCGAGTTCCAATGTGGGAGGGGGCTTGCCCCCGATTGCGGTGTAGCAGTAGCAACTACCTCGACTGACGCACTGCCATCGGGGGCAAGCCCCCTCCCACACTGGATCGCGTTGTCATCGACAGACCACGTGGCGATTAAGCGCCGCATTTACAGCGCGATTTACTCTAAAGGCCCTACAGTTTTCCCGGGTATCACTTCCTATACTGCGACGTGAGGTCGCACAACTATCCAGACCTTGCAGGCCAGTTGGCCGGTGGGCGCTCCGATGGGGGCGATAGGAATAACGACAGGAGTGACCAGCATGATCCATCACGTCGTGGGGCTGTTTACCCATCCCGATCAGGAATGGCGGGAAATTCGTGGCGATAAAGAAGAAAGCATCAGCCACATGTACCTCACTCACACGCTGGTCCTCGCAGCGATCCCCGCCATCTCCGCGTTTATCGGCACCACCCGGGTCGGCTGGGTCATCGGCAACCGCGCCCCGGTCATGCTTACCCAGGAAAGCGCGCTGTGGATGACCATGATGTCGTACGCCGCCATGCTGGGCGGTGTGGCGGTGATGGGCGCGTTCATTCACTGGATGGCCCGCACCTATGACGCCAACCCCAGCATGGCGCGTTGCGTGGCCTTTGCCACCTATACCGCGACGCCCCTGTTTATCGGCGGGCTGGCGGCGCTCTATCCGCACATGTGGCTGGGTATGGTGGTGGGGACCGCAGCGATCTGCTACACGGTGTATCTGCTGTATGTGGGCTTGCCGACGTTCATGAGTATCGACCCGGATGAAGGCTTTCTGTTCTCCAGCTCGGTATTGGCCGTGGGCCTGGTGGTGCTGGTGGCGATCATGGCGTTTACCGTGATCGTCTGGGGCCTGGGCGTCGGGCCCATCTACACCAGTTGAGCCCCAGACATGCAGGCAAAGCCACCGAAAAGGTGGCTTTGTGCGTCAGGCATGACCATTCGGCGCCTGAGAGATTCGGAAACCCCCTGCTTTGCGGCATACTGGGCGTCTCTGGAGATATGTACAGCATGCCCGAGCAACTCAATACCCGCGTCGAAGATTGTTTCCTGCAAGCCGAATCCTTTTTCAAACGAAGCTTCAAACGCCCCACCGTCAGCCTCAAGCTGCGGGGCCAGAAAGCCGGTGTCGCGCATTTGCACGAAAACCTGCTGCGCTTCAATCCTCAGCTCTACCAAGAAAACAGCCAACACTTCCTCAAGCAGACCGTGGCCCACGAAGTGGCGCACCTGATTGCCCACCAACTGTTTGGCGAGCGCATCCAGCCCCATGGAGAGGAATGGCAGTTGATCATGCGTGGGGTCTACGAACTGCCGCCGGACCGTTGTCACACCTATGCGATCAAGCGTCGCCAAGTGACTCGCTATATCTACCGGTGCCCGTGTGCCGACAGTGACTTTGCGTTTTCAGCCCAGCGCCATGGGATGGTCGGCCAGGGGCGGCGGTACCTGTGTCGGCGGTGCCGGCATACTCTCGTGTTCACTGGGGAGACTCGGGTGGAGTGAGGGCCTCATCGGGGACAAGCCCCCCTCCCACCTTTGTTTTGTGAATACATTCCAAATGTGGGAGGGGGCTTGCCCCCGATGAGGCCAGAACAGTCACCCAATCACCTTGGCCTGCCGCAAATCCGCAATCCGCTGAGCGCTCAACCCCAACTCCACCAACACTTCATCACTGTGCGCACCGACCGCCACCCCGATATGCCGTGGTGCCGGCAACCCCTCGGAGAACTTCAGCGGACAGGCCATCTGCGCCTGGGTCGAACCATCGCCCCTCGGCACCTGGCTGATCAAATCGCGCGCCTGCAACTGCGGATGCGCCAGCGCTTCACTCATGCTCAACACCGGTTCCACACACGCATCCACGCCCGCAAATAACGCACACAGCTCGTCAAAGCTGCGTTTTTCAAACTCCACCTGCAACGCCCTCTTGAGTGCCGGCTGCTGCTCAGGCTTCACACCGTGCACCGCGAGCTCCGGTCGCCCCAGGGTGTCACACAGCTGCTGCATGAACGCCGGTTCCAGGCTGCCCACCGACATCCAGCGCCCGTCACGGGTGCGGTAGTAATCGTAAAAACTGCCGCCATTGAGCACATGGGTTTCCCGCTCCGGCTCCACCCCGCAGGCCAGGTAACCCGCGCCGGCCATGGCGTTCAGGCTGAACGAGCAGTCGGTCATGCTCACGTCCAGGTATTGACCGACGCCGCTGTGCTGCCGCGCAACCACCGCCGCGAGCACGCCCACCACCGCATGCAGGGACCCGCCGCCCACATCCGCCAGTTGCACGCCCAGCGGCAACGGCCCACTGTCCCGCCGCCCGGTGTGGCTGGCCACGCCGGCGACAGCGAGATAGTTGATGTCGTGACCGGCGCGTTCCCTGTAGGGGCCGGTCTGGCCGTAGCCGGTGATCGACACATAGATCAGCCTGGGGTTGATCGCCTTAAGGGCGGCGTACCCCAGGCCCAGACGGTCCATGACCCCGGGGCGGAACTGTTCGATGAGGATATCGGTGCCCTTGACCAGCTCGAAGACGATCTGCAGCGCCTCGTCCCGCTTGAGGTCCAGCGCCAGGCTGCGCTTGTTGCGATTGAGATAGGCATGGCTCGCGGACGTGCCGTGATCATGGGGCGGCCACACGCGCAACAGGTCCGGCCGCGTCGGCGATTCGATGCGCAGCACGTCGGCGCCCATGTCCGCCAGCATCAGCGAGGCGAACGGGCCGGGCAGCAGGGTGGAAAAATCCAGCACTTTGAGGGACGCCAAGGGACCTGACATACAAACTCCGTTTGCGATTGGACTGGCCACAGCGTAGTCAGCCTTCGGTGCCGGCGGCAATCGTCAGAACGATCAAGCGCAGTGACCGTTTTGATCACGGCGGGCTTTTTCGTCGCGGCGGCTTTATCATTGGCCCACGTTTGTTCGCAGAGTGTTCCATGAAGTTCGCGATTGCAGTGTTTTGCGCCGCCCACGCGCCCGCCTCGCGCCGCGCCCTGTTGTTCGCCCAGGCGGCTTTGGCCGGCGGGCATGAAATTGTGCGGCTGTTTTTTTATCAGGATGGCGTGTACAGCGCCTCCAATAATATCGTCGCGCCCCAGGACGAGCAGGACATCGCGCGCCAGTGGCGCGAATTTGTCGGCACCCACCAACTCGACGGCGTCGTGTGCATCGCCGCCGCCTTGCGCCGCGGCGTGCTCAATGCCGAGGAAGCCACGCGCTATCAACGCAGCGCGGTGAACCTGGACGCGCCCTGGGCCTTGTCGGGCCTGGGGCAGTTGCATGATGCGATCCAGGACGCCGACCGCCTGATCTGTTTTGGAGGTGCGTGATGGCCCAATCATTGCTGATCATCAGCCGCCAAGCGCCATGGTCCGGCCCCAGCGCGCGCGAAGCGCTGGATATCGTGCTGGCCGGAGGCGCGTTCGATCTGCCTATCGGCCTGCTGTTTCTGGACGACGGCGTGTTCCAGCTGGCGCGGCACCAGGACGCCAGGGCCGTGCAACAAAAGGATCTGAGCGCCAACCTGCAGGCGCTGGGCCTGTTCGGCATCGACGACGTGTTCGCCTGCGGCCACAGCCTGTCCGCACGCGGGCTGCCGCCACCGGACAATGCGCAGGCCCTGGACAGCCAGGCCATTTCCAGGCTGATTGACCGTTACGATCAGGTGATTACCCTCTGATGTCGACTCTACATGTGGTGAGCCACTCCCCCTTTACCGACAGCCGTCTGGACAGTTGCCTGCGCGTGTGCGGCAACGCGGATGCCATCCTGCTGTGCGGCGACGGCGCCTACGGCCTGCACAACGCAGCGCTGCAAACCAGGGGGGTAAAGGTTTTTGTGCTGGCTGAAGACCTGCAGGCACGCAACCTGCCGCTCCCGGACTGGGCCGACAGCGTCGACTATCCGGGGTTCGTGCAGTTGTCGATCGACTATGACAAGGTCAACAGCTGGTTATGAACACACTGACCGTCGGCACGCGTAGCCTGGCACTGGACAAGGACGGCTACCTCGTCGACCTGGATGACTGGTCCGATGAGGTAGCGCACGCCCTGGCCTGCGCCGAAGCCGTGGAACTGACCCCGGACCACTGGGAAATCCTCCTGTTGCTGCGCCAGTTCTATAGCGAATTCCAGCTGTCCCCCGCCACGCGCCCGCTGATCAAGTACACCGCCTTGAAGCTCGGCCCGCAAAAGGGCAACAGCCTGCACCTCAATAAACTGTTCAACGGCACTCCCGCCAAACTCGCCGCCAAGCTGGCGGGCCTGCCCAGGCCGACGAATTGCTTATGACCGACTTTGCCCCCCTGACCCTCTCGACGCCTGAAGAACATCCGTTTGCGCCGTTCGTGCGCATCCTGGGCAAAGGCAAGCGCGGCGCACGCAACCTCACCCGTGAGGAAGCGCGGCAAGCCATGGGCATGCTGCTCGACGAAAAAGTCGAAGACACCCAGCTGGGCGCCTTCCTCATGCTGCTGCGGCACAAGGAAGAAAGCCCGGAAGAGCTCGCCGGCTTCACCGAAGCGGTACGCGAGCGGTTGAACCCGCCCGCACTGAATGTGGATATCGACTGGCCGACCTACGCCGGCAAAAAGCGCCACTTGCCCTGGTTCCTGCTGGCGGCCAAATGCCTGGCGCAACAGGGTGTGCGCATCCTCATGCACGGCGGCGGCGCGCATACGGCGGGGCGCTTGTACACCGAGCAACTGCTGGAGCGCTTGCACATACCGCTGTGCCGCAATTGGCAACAGGTCGAGGCGGCGTATGCACACGGCAACCTGGCGTTTATCCCGCTGGGCGACTGGGCGCCCCAGTTGCAGCGCATGATCGACCTGCGCAACACCCTGGGCCTGCGCTCGCCGATCCACTCCCTGGCCCGCCTGCTCAACCCGCTGAATGCCCGTTGCGGCCTGCAAAGCATTTTCCACCCGGGTTACCAGGGCGTGCACCGCGATGCCAGTGGCCTGCTGGGCGACAACGTGATTGTGGTCAAGGGCGACGGCGGCGAGATCGAGATCAACCCCGACACCCTCAGCCACCTGTATGGCACCACCGGCGGCCAGAGCTGGGACGAAGAATGGCCCGCCCTCTCCGCCCAGCGCCACGTCAAACCGGCGACCCTGGAGCCCGAGCATCTGAACGCCCTGTGGCGTGGCGACGTCGAGGACAGCTACCCGCAACTGGCGCTGATCGCAACCATGGCCCTGGCCTTGCGCGGCCTTGGACACACCCGCGAGCAGGCGTTCGAACTGGCAAAGCAGTACTGGGACGCACGAGACAAATCGATTTAATCGATCATTCACCTCCGGTCTTTGCGCTTTTAGTTCGAACTCATCCCTTTAGACTGGGCTCCAACGCTTATTAGCCAAGGAGCCAGTCATGGGTTTGCTGATCGAAGGACACTGGAAAGACCAGTGGTACGAAAGTAGTGCAGATGGCGCTTTCCAGCGCGAACAGGCGCAACGTCGTCACTGGGTGACCGCCGACGGCCAGCGCGGCCCGAGCGGCGAAGGCGGTTTCAAGGCCGAGGCCGGACGCTATCACCTCTACATTTCCCTGGCCTGTCCCTGGGCCCACCGCACCCTGATCCTGCGCAAGCTCAAGGGCCTGGAAAGCCTGATCGACGTCTCGGTGGTCAGTTGGCTGATGCTGGAAAACGGCTGGACCTTCGACAAGGCCCACGGCTCAAGCGGCGACGCGCTGGACGGTTTCGACTTCATGCACCAGCGCTACACCGCCGACACCGCTGACTACACCGGGCGCGTCACGGTGCCGGTGTTGTGGGACAAAAAGCTCAAGCGCATCGTCAGCAACGAATCGGCGGAGATCATCCGCATGTTCAACAGCGCCTTCAATGAACTGACCGGCAATACCCTGGATTTCTACCCGCAGGCATTGCGCTCGACCATCGACACCCTGAACGAACGCATCTACCCCGCCGTGAACAACGGCGTGTACCGCGCCGGGTTCGCCACCTCGCAGCAGGCTTATGCAAGCGCGTTTGATGATGTATTTGCCGAGCTTGATCACCTGGAACATCACTTGGGCGAGCATCGCTACCTGGCCGGCGAATACCTGACCGAGGCGGATGTACGGCTGTTCACTACGCTGATTCGTTTTGATGCAGTGTATTACAGCCACTTCAAGTGCAACCTGCGGCGGATTGCCGATTATCCGAACCTGTCGAACTGGCTAAGGGAGATGTATCAGTGGCCGGGAGTGGCCGAGACGGTGGATTTCGAGCATATCAAGGGGCATTACTATGCCAGCCATCGGACCATCAATCCGACGGGGATTGTGCCGAAGGGGCCGTTGCAGCGGTTTGATGTTGGCCATGATCGGGCGCGGTTGAGTGGCAAAGGTGTGTGGAACTGATCCGGATGGTGGGCTGGAGTTGATGGCCTCATCGGGGGCAAGCCCCCTCCCACACTTGGAATGCATACCCATGTGGGAGGGGGCTTGCCCCCGATGCTTTTGAGCTTCAGACCTGAGATTGAGCGCCTTCAAACCACTTGAGCTTCTCGCGCAACACCACCACCTCACCCACGATCACCAGCGTCGGTGCATGCACTTCATGCTCCGCCACCATGCGCGGCAAGTCGGCGAGTGTGCCGGTGAACACGCGCTGGTTGGAGGTGGTGCCCTGCTGGATCAACGCTGCCGGCGTATCGGCAGCGCGGCCATGCAGGATCAACTGTTGGCAGATAATCGGCAAACCGATCAAGCCCATGTAGAACACCAGGGTCTGCGACGGCCCCACCAGGTCCTGCCAGGGCAAGTCCGACGTACCGTTCTTCAGGTGCCCGGTGATAAAGCGCACCGACTGCGCATAGTCACGGTGCGTCAGCGGAATCCCCGCATACGCCGCGCAACCACTGGCCGCAGTGATGCCCGGCACCACCTGGAACGGAATGCCGTGGGCCGCCAGTTCCTCGATCTCTTCGCCGCCACGCCCGAAAATGAACGGGTCGCCGCCCTTGAGACGCAGCACGCGCTTGCCTTGCTTGGCCAGGTCCACCAGTTGCTGGTTGATCTGGTCCTGGGGCACGGCATGCTCGGCGCGACGCTTGCCGACATACACGCGCTCGGCATCACGGCGGCACAGCTCCAGAATCGCCGGGGCCACCAGACGGTCATACAACACCACGTCGGCTTGCTGCATCAGGCGCAAGGCGCGGAAGGTCAGCAGGTCCGGATCGCCCGGGCCCGCGCCCACCAGGTACACCTCACCCGGTGCGTAAGGCGGTGCGCCATTGACCTTTTCGATCAGCAGGCGCTCGGCCTCAGCGCCCTGCCCGGCCAATTGGCGGTCGGCAATCGGACCCTGGAAGACTTCTTCCCAAAACGCGCGACGCTGCTGCACATCCGGGTACAAGCCTTTGACCTGGGCACGAAAACGCGCCGCCAACCCGGCCAATTGGCCATAGGTGGACGGAATCCAGGTCTCCAGCTTGGCGCGGATCAAGCGCGCCAGCACCGGCGCATCGCCGCCACTGGACACCGCAATCACCAACGGCGAACGGTCGACGATCGCCGGGAAGATCACGCTGCACAAGGCTGGCGCATCCACCACATTGACCGGTACACAGCGACGCTTGGCATCACTGGACACCTGCGCGTTCAGTGGCTCGTCGTCGGTGGCGGCGATGATCAGCACGCAACCGTCGAGGTCGGCCTCCTGATAACCGCGCAACATCAGGTCCCCGCCACTGCCCAGTACCAGTTCACGCAACTGGTCTTCGATCTGGGGAGCAACCACCCGCAGCACTGCGCCGGCGTCAGCCAGCAGGCGGGATTTGCGCAAGGCAATCTCCCCCCCACCGACGACCAACACACGACTGCCGCGCAGGTTATGAAACAGCGGCAGAAATTCCATTTAGCCGATGACCTCGACGCCGCCCATGTACGGCTTGAGCACCTCAGGCACGCGGATCGAACCGTCGGCCTGCTGGTAGTTTTCCAACACGGCCACCAGCGTACGGCCTACGGCCAGGCCCGAACCGTTGAGGGTGTGCACCAGCTCCGGCTTGCCGGTTTCCGGATTACGGAACCGCGCCTGCATGCGCCGGGCCTGGAAATCACCGCAGTTGGAGCACGACGAAATCTCGCGGTATTTGTCCTGGCTCGGCACCCACACTTCGAGGTCGTAAGTCTTCACGGCGCTGAATCCCATGTCGCCGGTGCACAGCGCCAGTACGCGGTACGGCAGCTCCAGCAACTGCAGGACGCGCTCGGCGTTGGCAGTCAGGCCCTCCAGCGCCTCCATCGACGTCGAAGGCTCGACCACCTGGACCATCTCGACCTTGTCGAACTGGTGCTGGCGAATCATGCCGCGCGTATCGCGACCGGATGCACCGGCTTCACTGCGAAAGCACGGGCTGTGGGCCACGAACTTCAACGGCAATTGCTTGGCATCAAGGATTTCCCCGGCAACGATGTTGGTCAGCGACACTTCGGCGGTCGGGATCAGGTACAGGTCGGCTTCGCCGTCGCGGCTGATCTTGAACAGGTCTTCCTCGAATTTCGGCAACTGGCTGGTGCCCATCAGCGCCGGCGCCTGCACCAGGTAAGGCGTGTAGGCTTCTTCGTAACCGTGCTCGGCGGTGTGCAGGTTGATCATGAACTGCGCCAGGGCACGGTGCATGCGGGCGATCGGGCCGCGCAGCAAAGCAAAGCGTGCGCCGGACATTTTCGCGGCGGTCTCGAAATCCAGGCCGCCGGTCAATTCGCCGAGGGCCACGTGGTCCTTGATCTCGAAATCGAAGGCTTTCGGCGTGCCCCAGCGGCGCACTTCGACGTTGCCGTCTTCGTCCTCGCCAATCGGCACCGACTCATGGGGAATATTGGGGATGCCCAACAGGATCGAATCCAGTTCGGACTGGATTTTGTCCAGCTCGAGTTTGCCGTCGGACAGCTCGGTGCCCATGCGCTCGACGTCCGCCATCAACGGCGCGATGTCTTCGCCGCGCTGCTTGGCCTGACCGATGGATTTGGAACGCGCATTCCGCTCAGCCTGCAGTGCCTCGGTGCGGGTCTGGACGGTCTTGCGCTGTTCTTCCAGCGCTTCGATGCGCGCAACATCCAAGGCAAAGCCACGGGATGCCAGGCGGTCCGCTACGTCCTGAAGGTTGCTACGTAACAGTTTGGAATCGAGCATGTCGGTCTCTCGTTTATCAAAGTTTGGTCAGGGACAGGCCGGCCCAGGTGGCGAGCAGCCCGCCGAACACGCTGATGCCCAGGTACCCGAAGGCGACCAGGGCCTGCCCGCTTTCCAGCAGGCGCAGCGTATCCAGTGAAAAGGATGAAAAGGTCGTCAGACCGCCTACAAAGCCGACAATCAAGCCGGCGCGAATTTCAATCGGCACTTCCGGGCGCAACAGGAACCAGCCGTACAACAGCCCGATGATCAGGCAGCCCACTAGGTTGACCGCCAGGGTCGCCGCATAGAAATGCTTCGGCCAATGGGCGCTGACCCAGGTGCCGGTGGCGAAACGCAATAATGTACCAGCGATGCCGGCTGCGGACACGGCAAGAATCGTCTTGAGCACTACTTTCTCCGCTGACGGGGGCTGAGACGGTCGAGTTGGGCCAGATGGTTGAGCTTTTCGCCGATCTTCAGCTCCAGGCCACGGGGCACCGGTTGATAGAGCGCCAGCGGCTCGAGCTCATCGGGAAAGTAATCTTCGCCGGCCGCGTAGGCGTCCGGCTCGTCATGGGCATAGCGGTATTCATCGCCGTAACCCAGCTGTTTCATCAGCTTGGTCGGCGCGTTGCGCAAATGCATCGGCACTTCGAGGGAACCATGTTCGGCCGCCGCTCGCAGCGCCGACTTGAAGCCCATGTACACCGCGTTGCTTTTCGGCGCGCAGGCCAGGTAAGTGATGGCCTGGGCCACCGCCAGTTCGCCTTCCGGGCTGCCGAGGCGTTCCTGCACGTCCCAGGCGGCCAGGCACAGGCTCAAGGCGCGCGGGTCGGCATTGCCGATGTCTTCACTGGCCATGCGCACCACGCGGCGCGCCAGGTACAACGGGTCGCAACCGCCGTCGATCATGCGCGCGAACCAGTACAGCGCGCCGTCCGGGTTGGAACCGCGTACGGATTTATGCAGCGCCGATATCTGGTCGTAGAACGCTTCACCGCCCTTATCGAAGCGCCGACGCGTGTCGCCCAGCAGGCTTTGCAGAAGGTCCACGCCAATCTCGCCGCCGTCTTCGGCAAGGTCCGAGGCGTTCTCCAACAGGTTGAGGAAACGCCGGCCATCGCCATCGGCGGCCGTGAGCAGGATCTTGAAGCCCTCTTCACTGACGCTCAGCTGGCGCTTGCCCAGGCCCTTGTCTTCGTTCAAGGCACGCTGCAACAACTTCTGCATCGCCGCTTCGTCCAGGCTCTTGAGCACATAGACGCGAGCCCGCGAGAGCAAAGCGTTATTGAGTTCGAAAGAAGGGTTTTCAGTGGTGGCGCCGATGAAGATCAACGTGCCGTCTTCGACGTACGGCAGGAATGCATCCTGCTGCGACTTGTTGAAGCGATGCACTTCGTCGACAAACAGGATGGTGCGCTTGCCGTACTGCCCGGCCTGCTGCTTGGCGACTTCCACCGCCTGGCGGATCTCCTTGACCCCAGCCAGCACGGCGGAGACCGTTTCGAAGTGCGCATCCGAGACCTTGGCCAGCAGCCGTGCCAGGGTGGTTTTACCCACCCCCGGCGGCCCCCAGAAAATCATCGAGTGCAGCGCACCCTGCTCCAGGGCTTCACGCAAGGGCTTGCCGCGAGCGAGCAGATGCTCTTGACCGACGTACTCATCCAGGTTGGTCGAGCGCAGGCGCGCGGCCAGGGGCTGGGCAATCGGGTCACTTCGAAACAGATCCATGGGCAGCGTTTGAAACCTCTGGGGAGTTTATTCCTGGATCACGTCGGCACCCTTGGGGATGTCGAACTTGAACTTGGACGCGGGCACAGGCTGGTTGGCCTTGACCCCGGAGAACAGGATATCGGTGCGCTGGCCAACGCTGTCAACCAGGCGCATGTTGTTGATCACGCCGTTGCCGAACGACAGCGACAGGGTGTCGAACAACGTGTCCTTGGATTTGGGCTTGAGCGTGAACTCGATGACGTTGCTGGTTTGCTTGGAGGTGATGTCGAAACTGTCGTTGATCTTCGACACGTCCCCCGACAGCAGCAGCGCCGGCGTCTGGTTCAGGCGCGGGTCGAGCTTCTTGATGGTCGCCTGTTCAAGGTCCGGGTCCCACAGCGTGACTTTCTGGCCGTCGGACACGATGGTCTGCTCGGCCTTGCCTTCGGTGTGCCAGTAGAACAGGCCGGGACGCTGCACGGCCATTTCGCCTGCGGTCTCCTGCAACTGGGTGCCACCGGCGTCCAGGGTCAGCTGGGAAAAGCGCGCGGTCAGGGTCTGGGATTTGTCCAGCAGGTTCTTCAGACTGGCCACGGAAGCCGGGTCAGCGTGGGCCGAAACGGCGGTCAGGGCCAGTGCCGGCAACAACAGCATGCGGATAATGCGCATGGGAGTCCTCATTGAATAGTCAGGGCGCGCCGCGTGCTGCCACGCGGCGCGGGATCAGTCGCGCATCTGCCCGGGGGCGATGATTTCGCGCGAGCCGTTGGTGTTCATTGCGGTGACGACGCCGGCGTGTTCCATGGCTTCGATCATGCGGGCGGCGCGGTTGTAGCCGATCTTCAGCTTGCGTTGCACGGCGGAGATCGAGGCACGGCGGCTTTCCAGCACGAACGCCACGGCTTCGTCGTAGAGCGCGTCGGTTTCGGCGTCATCGTCGCCACCCCCGCTGCCGCCGTCGAAGCCGCTGCCGGCCTCTTCCACGCCCGCGAGAATGTCGTCGTTGTATTCCGGAGCGCCACGCAGTTTCCAGGCTTCCACCACGCGATGCACTTCATCGTCGGAAACGAACGCCCCGTGGACACGGATCGGCAGGCTGGTGCCGGGCGGCATGTAGAGCATGTCACCGTGGCCCAGCAGTTGCTCGGCGCCGCCCTGGTCGATGATGGTCCGCGAGTCGATCTTGCTCGACACCTGGAACGCCATACGCGTAGGAATGTTGGCCTTGATCAGACCGGTGATCACATCCACCGACGGCCGCTGGGTGGCGAGGATCAGGTGGATCCCGGCCGCACGGGCCTTCTGGGCGATACGCGCGATCAGTTCTTCGACCTTCTTGCCGACGATCATCATCATGTCGGCGAATTCGTCGACCACCACCACGATGGTCGGCAGCTTGGTCAAAAGCGGCGCTTCGTCGTGAATGTTCTCGCGCTTGTACAGCGGGTCGGTCAGCGGCGTACCGGCGTCCTGGGCTTCCTTGACCTTGGCGTTGAAGCCGGACAGGTTACGCACGCCCATCTTCGCCATCAGCTTGTAGCGACGCTCCATCTCGGCGACGCTCCAGCGCAGGGCGTTGGCGGCGTCCTTCATGTCGGTCACTACCGGGCAGAGCAGGTGCGGAATGCCTTCGTAGATCGACAGCTCAAGCATTTTCGGGTCGATCATGATCAGCTTGGCGTCGTCCGGGCCCGATTTGAACAGGATCGACAGGATCATTGCGTTCACGCCCACCGACTTACCTGAACCGGTGGTACCGGCCACCAGCAGGTGCGGCATTTTCGCCAGGTCGGTGATTACCGGCTTGCCGCCGATATCATGGCCGAGGGCCAGGGTGACCGGCGATTTGAAGTTGTCGTATTCCGGGGTCGACAGTACCTCGGAGAAACGCACGATCTGGCGGTCTTCGTTGGGAATCTCGATGCCCACGGTGGTCTTGCCGGGAATCACTTCCACCACGCGCACGCTGGTCACGGCCAGGGAGCGGGCCAGGTCCTTGGCCAGGTTGGAAATGCGGCTGACCTTGACGCCTGCGGCCGGCTGAATCTCGTAACGGGTAATCACAGGGCCCGGGTGAATCGAGTCCACCGACACTTCGACGCCGAACTCCTTGAGCTTGATTTCCAGCAGGTGGCCGACGGCCGCCAGGGATTCGGGCGAGTAATTGAGTTGTTTCTTTTCCGCAGGGTCAAGAATCGAGATCGGCGGCAAGGTGCCTTCGACGGCGCTGTCGATGAACAGCGGCGCCTGTTTCTCTTTCTGCACGCGGTGGCTGGGCTCGGGCGCCTTGGGCGGCGCGGGTGCGATCACCGGCGGCACCTGCTTCTCGCGATCCGACATGTGCTTGCTCAGGGCCTGTTCGCGCTCGATCAGGCGCTCCTTGACCTTGGCCTGCTCGCGGCGGTCCGGCGTGCTTGGGGCCACCACTTCGTTGACGCGTGTGTCCACTTCGCGCAGTTGCGCAACCATCTGCTTGCGCTCCACACGCGCCGCCCACCAGCGGTTGGCGGCGCCCTGGAACAACTCGAACAGGTCAAGGGTGATCTTGCCGGTCACGTCCATCACTTTGAACCACGACAGGTCGGTGAACACCGTGAGACCGAACAGGAACAGCGCGATGAACATCAGCGTGCTGCCCTGGATATTCAGGGTGCGCCGCGCCAGGTCGCCCAGGCTTTCGCCCAGCGCCCCGCCCGCGCCCGCCGGCAGACCGGTCGGTGCATGGAAATGGATATGGGCCAGGGCCGCGCCGGACAACACCAGGAACACCAGCCCGATCAGGCGCCAGGAGAACAGCCAGCCGCTCCACTGCCAAGGCTCGTGACGCTGGCGGAAAATCTGCCAGGTCTTGATCGCCAGCAACAGCGGAAAGATGTACGCGAAATAACCGAGAATCATGAACAGGATATCGGCGCTGTAGGAACCCACCGGGCCACCGAAATTCTGCACGTCATCGATTTTGCTGTTATGGCTCCAGCCGGGATCGTCCTTGCCGTAGGTGAGCAAGGCCATCATCAGGAACAGGCACAGCGCGCCGATTGCGATCAGCGCACCTTCCTTGAGTCGGTAATGCAGGTGCTGACGCCAGGCCGGCACGACTGCTGCTTTGGGTGTTGCGGCGGATTTCTTCAAAACGGGTCTTTTCCTGCGCCTTTTAGCGCGTCCATCTGTTGAATGACTGCACACGACTGCTCTATCCGAGCAGCTGAAAAATGACAAATGTTGCTGAATCTACTTTTTAACACTGCATAACCCATGGATGAAATGGCGATAACGCCATGAACGCCGCATTGTACGGGTTTGCGTGCGCGATGCCACGTACTTGCCCATCACCCGGCGGCCTGAGCCGTTCACGTGTTGCAGCCTGTTCAATTTGAGCATGCATTGTCTTTGCTGACAAAGGCTTATGCGCTGTATTTACCAATCAAGGCAAGCTTGGCAAATGGCCTGCATTGGCCAGACCCGATTACGACCGCACCTTATACGCAGAGTTGCAGAAACACCCTTACACGCTAAACCAGCTCGAGCGGCCATTTGCGCTGGCCCCGAGGCGCTGCGTCGACAATAATCAGGTCCTGGGGCAGGCGCCCGACCTGCCACTCCCCTCCCCTTCCGTAAGCCTGGATGCCATGCTGACCTGGTTACAACGCGACACCCTGACATTCCCGCCACTGGCCAAGGCCATGCGCGAACCCAATGGCCTGCTTGCCGCCGGCGGCGACCTGTCGGCCGAACGATTGATCCAGGCCTATCGCCACGGCTGCTTTCCCTGGTTCTCCGAAGGCCAGCCGATTCTCTGGTGGTCACCCGACCCACGCACGGTGATCTTCCCCGACGAGCTGCACGTCTCGCGCAGCCTAGGCAAATTATTGCGCCAACAGCGCTATAGCGTGACGTTTGATCAGGATTTCGCAGCGGTCATCCAGGCCTGCGCGGCGCCTCGTGCGTATGCAGACGGCACCTGGATCACCGAAAGCATCCAGAGCGCCTACCTGGCGCTGCATCAGCGTGGTTACGCGCACTCCGTGGAGGTCTGGGACCAGGGCGAGCTGGTCGGCGGCCTGTACGGCCTGGCGATGGGTCAATTGTTTTTTGGCGAATCCATGTTCAGCCGCGCCGACAACGCCTCGAAATTCGGCTTCGCCACGCTGACCCGGCAATTGCAGGCCTGGGGGTTTGTGCTGATTGACTGCCAGATGCCCAATGATCATCTGCACAGCCTGGGCGCACGCGGCATACCGCGCAGCGAATTCGCCGGGTATCTGCGCGATCATTTGGACCAGCCCAGCTCGGGGCCGTGGGTTTCTTAGGCGCCATCCGCGTACCTGGCTTACACTTATTTCAAAGCTTATTCCGAGGGTTGATCATGACCGAGTTGGCGCGCTTGAAGTTTTATGCCACTCAAGCCCACTCTTGCAGCTATCTGCCCGACGAGCAGGCCACCACACTGTTCCTCGATCCCAGCCAGCCGATGGATGTGCATGTGTACGCCGACCTGTCGGAGATGGGCTTTCGGCGCAGCGGCGATCACCTGTACCGACCGCATTGCCAGAACTGCAACGCCTGCGTGCCGGCGCGCATCCCGGTGGCGCAGTTTTTACCGGATCGCAACCAGAAGCGCATTCTCAAGCGCAACGCCGACCTGACGGTAAACGCGGTCAAGCCGCAGTACAGCGAAGAATATTTCGACCTCTATCAACGCTACATCGAACAACGCCATGCCGACGGCGATATGTTCCCGCCCAGCCGCGATCAATTTTCCACGTTCCTGGTGCGTGACCTGCCTTTTTCGCGCTTCTACGAATTTCGCCTCGACGGACGGTTGCTGGCCGTGGCGGTGACCGACCTGCTGCCCAATGGGCTGTCGGCGGTGTACACCTTCTATGAGCCCGCCGAAGAACGCCGCAGCCTGGGGCGCTTTGCGATTCTCTGGCAAATAGGTGAAGCGCTGCGCCTGGAACTGGAGGCGGTGTACCTCGGATACTGGATCAAAAACTGCAAAAAGATGAACTACAAGACCCAATATCGGCCCATTGAGCTGCTGATTAATCAAAGATGGGTAACGCTTAACTAGAACCCCTTGGCTTGAACACCCTTTTTCGGGCACAATGCACGCCGCTTTTGCCTGGCGCAGTTGCACCGGGCCATTCACTGGATACCGAGGGCTTTACTGCATGTCGAAAGAAGACAGCTTCGAAATGGAAGGCACTGTCGTCGACACCCTGCCCAACACCATGTTTCGTGTGGAGTTGGAAAATGGGCACGTCGTAACCGCGCATATCTCCGGCAAGATGCGCAAGAACTACATTCGTATTCTTACCGGTGACAAAGTGCGCGTCGAGCTGACGCCCTATGACTTGAGCAAAGGGCGCATCACTTACCGCGCTCGCTAAGCAAGTCAATACAAAACGCCCGGTTATGCCGGGCGTTTTTTTGTGTGTGTGTGTTATTTACCTGACACCCAAAACCAATGTGGGAGGGGGCTTGCCCCCGATAGCGGTAGATCAGTCACTCATGTAGCGACTGAAACACTGCTATCGGGGGCAAGCCCCCTCCCACATTGGCGCCCGTAGCTATCGATCAGGCCATTTCAGCCGTGGTTTCGAAGTCGAAGGTCAGTTCGCCGTCCTTCAGATCGATATGCACCACGCCGCCATGGTCGGACAGCTCGCCGAACAGGATCTCTTCGGCCAACGGCCGCTTGATCTTGTCCTGGATCAGACGCGCCATCGGGCGTGCGCCCATTGCCGCGTCGTAGCCACCTTCGGCAATCCAACTGCGCGCCGCTTCGGTGACTTCCAGTTGCACGCGCTTGTCTTCCAACTGCGCCTGAAGTTCGGTGAGGAACTTGTCCACCACGCTTTTGATAACCTCATGACTGAGGCGACCAAACTGGATAATGGTGTCCAGACGGTTGCGGAACTCCGGCGTAAAGCTCTTCTTGATCACTTCCATTGCATCGGAAGAGTGATCCTGATGGCTGAAGCCGATCGAAGCCCGCGCGGCGGTTTCGGCACCGGCGTTGGTGGTCATGATCACGATCACGTTGCGGAAGTCCGCCTTGCGCCCGTTGTTGTCGGTCAGGGTGCCGTGGTCCATCACCTGCAGCAGCAGGTTGAAGACTTCCGGGTGGGCCTTCTCGATTTCATCGAGCAGCAATACACAATGCGGCTGCTTGGTGATCGCTTCGGTCAGCAGACCGCCCTGGTCGAAACCGACATAGCCCGGAGGCGCACCGATCAGGCGCGACACGGTGTGACGCTCCATGTATTCGGACATGTCAAAGCGCACCAGCTCGATCCCCATGGCCTTGGCCAACTGCCGCGCCGCCTCGGTCTTGCCGACGCCCGTGGGGCCTGCAAACAGGAACGAACCCACGGGTTTATCCGGCGACTTGAGGCCCGCACGCGATAGCTTGATCGCGGTGGACAACGCGTCGATGGCCGCATCCTGGCCGAATACGGTCAGCTTGAGATCACGTTCCAGATTACGCAGCAGTTCCTTGTCGGAACTGTTGACGTGTTTAGGCGGAATCCGCGCGATCTTCGCCACGATGTCCTCGACCTGAGGCACGTCGATACGCTTTACACGCTTCTCGACCGGCTGCAGGCGCTGATAGGCACCCGCCTCGTCGATCACATCGATGGCCTTGTCCGGCATATGCCGGTCATTGATGTAGCGTGACGCCAGCTCAGCCGCCGCACGCAGGGCTTCATCGGTGTACTCGATGCCATGGTGCGCTTCGAAACGCCCCTTGAGACCGCGCAGGATACCGATGGTGTCTTCAACCGAAGGCTCGGACACATCGACTTTCTGGAAGCGCCGCGCCAGGGCACGGTCTTTCTCGAAGATGCCGCGAAACTCCTGGAACGTGGTCGAGCCGATGCAGCGGATATCACCCGACGACAGCAGCGGCTTGAGCAGGTTGGACGCATCCATCACCCCGCCCGACGCGGCACCCGCGCCAATAATGGTGTGAATCTCGTCGATGAACAGGATCGCCTGCGGGCGTTTTTTCAGTTCGCCGAGCAGCGCTTTGAAACGCTTCTCGAAATCGCCACGGTACTTGGTCCCGGCGAGCAATGCGCCCAGGTCCAGGGAGTAGACGACACTATTGGCCAGCAGGTCCGGCACCTGGTTGTCGACGATACGCTTGGCCAGGCCCTCGGCAATCGCGGTTTTACCCACGCCCGCTTCACCGACCAGCAACGGGTTGTTCTTGCGACGCCGCGCGAGGATCTGCGCTACGCGCTCAACCTCCAGCTCACGCCCCACCAGCGGATCGATCCGCCCCTGGCGCGCCAGCTCATTGAGGTTGCTGGCATAGGCATCCAGCGGGTTGCTTGAAGAAGAAGACTCACCGCCCTCGTCGTCCTGCATATCCTGCTCACCCTCGGAATGATCGCCGTGCCCGGGCACCTTGGAGATGCCGTGGGCAATGTAGTTGACGACATCGATACGGGCCACGCTCTGCTGCTTGAGCAGAAACACGGCCTGGCTTTCCTGCTCGCTGAAAATCGCCACCAGCACATTGGCGCCCGTGACTTCACGCTTACCGGAGCTCTGTACGTGGAAGACAGCACGCTGCAATACCCGCTGGAAGCCCAGGGTTGGCTGGGTCTCACGGTCCTCGTCATGCACGGGGATCAGTGGCGTCGTGGAGTCGATAAACTCCTGCAGGTCATGCTTGAGTTTGTCGAGGTTGGCGCCGCACGCACGTAGAACGGTGGCGGCAGCTTCGTTATCCAAAAGTGCCAGCAGCAGGTGTTCGACGGTCATGAATTCATGACGCTTCGAACGAGCCTCCTTGAAGGCAAGATTGAGGGTGACTTCGAGCTCGCGGTTTAACATAGCTTCACCTCATACCCAAGTGGTCGGCGTTAACCGTCCTTCTCGATTTCACAGAGTAGCGGATGCTGGCTTTCCCTGGCGTACTGGTTGACCTGCATGGCCTTTGTCTCGGCGATGTCGCGGGTAAACACTCCACATACTGCCCGTCCTTCTGTGTGAACGGCCAGCATTACCTTGGTCGCCAACTCGCGGTTCAGGTTAAAAAACACCTCGAGCACTTCGACCACGAAATCCATCGGTGTGTAGTCATCATTGAACAAAACCACCTTGTACATCGGCGGCGCCTGTAAAGCAGGCTTGGCCTCCTGAACAGCAATGCCTGCAGAACCGTCGTCGTCATGTTCCTGATCCGGGCGATCCTGATTGAATGTTAGTCGAATCTGGCTATTTGCATGCATGGAAAGAAAGGTTCGTCAGTGGTTCAAATACAGTGGTGGGGGCGACCTGTCAGATTTTCAACTCCAACCCTTTGGTCGCCTTGACTATCGGCAAATCGGTGTTACAACCAATAGAGCCCACAGTGGGTAAAAAAGGTCCGCGCAGTCAACCTTATTTATTCGGGTTAGGACGGATAGACGGGATGATACTCCAGTGATGGAGTCTGGTGCAGAGGGATAAGGGAATGGCTAGTGGCAAGGTCAAGTGGTTCAACAACGCCAAGGGTTATGGCTTCATTCTTGAAGATGGAAAAGATGGAGACCTTTTTGCGCATTACTCAGCGATCCAGATGGACGGCTACAAGACACTCAAAGCGGGTCAGCCTGTCTGCTTTGAGATTATTCAAGGCCCCAAGGGCCTGCATGCTGTGAATATCAGCGCGCCCGTCACCACTGAAGACGCTGCAGAAAGGGTACCTGCTCAAGAATCAGCCTGACCAGCATCGAGCAACACCTTAACAGGCAAACCGGCCATCCTGAGTCATCAGAGTGGCCGGTTGCTCTTCCCGTTTACATATGCTTGATCAACGCATCACCAAAGCCCGACGACGACACCAATGTCGCCCCCTCCATCAGCCGCTCGAAGTCATACGTCACGGTCTTGGCCGAAATAGCGCCGTTGGTGCCTTTTATAATCAGATCCGCCGCTTCGACCCAGCCCATATGTCGCAGCATCATTTCCGCCGACAGAATCAATGAGCCCGGGTTGACCTGATCCTTGCCCGCATACTTCGGTGCAGTACCGTGGGTGGCCTCGAACATGGCCACGGTGTCCGACAGGTTGGCGCCCGGCGCGATACCGATGCCGCCCACTTCCGCCGCGAGTGCGTCGGACAAGTAGTCGCCGTTGAGGTTGAGCGTCGCAATCACATCATATTCAGCCGGACGCAGCAGGATTTGCTGGAGCATCGCATCGGCAATCGCATCCTTGACCACCACATTCTTGCCGGTCCTGGGGTTCTTGAACTGCATCCACGGCCCGCCATCGAGCAGGGTCGCGCCGAACTCCTCGGCCGCCACTTCGTAGGCCCATTCCTTGAAGGCACCTTCGGTGAACTTCATGATGTTGCCTTTATGCACGATGGTCAGCGAGTCGCGGTCGTTATCCACCACATATTGCAGGGCCTTGCGTGCCAGGCGCTTGGTGCCCTCTTTCGACACCGGCTTGACGCCAATCCCGCAATCCTGGTCGAAACGGATCTTGGTAACCCCCATCTCCTCCTTGAGGAACTTGATCACCTTGATCGCCTCGGGCGAACCGGCCTTCCACTCGATGCCGGCGTAAATATCCTCGGAGTTCTCACGGAAGATGGTCATGTCGACATCCCCGGGCTTCTTGACCGGGCTGGGCACGCCTTCAAACCAGCGCACCGGGCGCAGGCACACATACAGGTCGAGTTGCTGGCGCAAAGCCACGTTCAGCGAACGAATGCCGCCGCCGACCGGGGTGGTCAGCGGGCCCTTGATGGACACCACGTAATCCTTGACCGCGTCCAGGGTTTCCTGGGGCAGCCAGGTGTCCTGGTCGTAGACTTGAGTGGCCTTCTCGCCGGCATATACCTCCATCCACGAGATCTTGCGCTTGCCGCCGTAGGCCTTTTCAACAGCAGCGTCGACCACCTTGATCATCACCGGGCTGATGTCGACGCCGATACCGTCTCCTTCGATATACGGGATGATCGGTTGGTCAGGAACATTGAGAGAATGGTCTGCATTGACGGTGATTTTGTCGCCGACTGCCGGAACCTGAATCTTCTTGTATCCCATGCTGAACTCCATCTATGGATTGAACATCTGGCTGCGTTCGAGCCTACTCCAGATAAATGGCGACTGAAACCTCACGCCATGCTCATTTGCGTCGAAAACAGCATAACTTGTCGCCTACAAGCCTGAAAGCAAAGGGAAAACCGCCAATCTTGAGCACAACGTGCGACGTTGCCCGCACCCGGCCCGCCTGCGACCTTTAGACCAATGGACGACCCACCTTTTGTATGAAGGCTCAGCGTAAGCATAGCGACCTATGTATAATGCCGCCGCTGACCAAAGAGTCACGACGGTTGACCGCTCTAGACAGTAGCCTTCAGCCAGAAAGCAGGACTATTACAATAGTCCAAACGCTTGACGCTCGACTGATGCAACCCAACATCACCGCGAAGAACACTCGACATTTCGCTCATGGATGACTTTGAACGAACGCGCTCCACCCGGCGCATCTCGAGTTTCTGCGCACGCTTTCAGCAAAGAAGAGAGTTAATCCGAATATGCCCACCCGCTCGAAGATCATCTACACCTTCACCGACGAAGCCCCAGCCCTCGCCACCTATTCACTGCTGCCTATCGTAGAGGCCTTCACCGCTTCCGCTGATATTGCCGTGGAAACCCGCGACATTTCCCTCGCCGCGCGCATCCTCGCAAGCTTCCCCGAGCAACTGGGCGCCAAGGCCATCCCGGACCACCTCGCCGAACTGGGCGACCTGGCCGTTACGCCTGAAGCCAACATCATCAAGCTGCCTAACATCAGCGCCTCGACCCCGCAGCTGCAAGCCGCGATCAAGGAACTGCAGGCCCAGGGCTACGCCCTGCCGGACTACCCGGAAACCGTAACCACCGACGCGGAAAAAGAAACCCGTGCACGTTACGACAAGGTCAAGGGCAGCGCCGTGAACCCGGTACTGCGCGAAGGCAACTCCGACCGCCGCGCACCGCTGTCGGTCAAGAACTACGCACGCAAGCACCCGCACAAAATGGGCGCCTGGGCTGCCGACTCCAAGTCGCACATCGCCCACATGAGCAATGGCGACTTCTACGGCAGCGAAAAAGCCGTACAGATCGAAGCCGCTGACGCTGTCAAAATCGAGCTGATCGCTCAAGACGGCACCGCCACTGTCCTGAAGGAAAAGACCTCGGTACAGGCCGGCGAGATCATCGACACCGCCGTGCTGAGCAAAAAAGCCCTGCGCGCATTCATCGCCGCCGAGATCGAAGACGCCAAGAAGCAAGGCGTGCTGCTGTCGGTTCACTTGAAAGCCACCATGATGAAGGTCTCCGACCCGATCATGTTCGGCCAGATCGTCGCCGAGTTCTATAAGGACGCCCTGGCCAAGCACGCCACTGTGCTGGAGCAGATCGGCTTCAACCTGAACAACGGCATCGGCGACCTGTACGCCCGTATCAAGGCGCTGCCGGCTGACCAGCAGGCGCAGATCGAAGCGGACATCCAGGCGGTCTACGCCGCTCGCCCATCGCTGGCGATGGTCAACTCCGACAAAGGCATCACCAACCTGCACGTGCCGAGCGACGTCATCGTCGACGCCTCGATGCCGGCCATGATCCGTGACTCCGGCAAAATGTGGGGCACCGACGGCCAGTTGCACGACACCAAGGCCGTGATCCCGGATCGCTGCTACGCCACCATCTACCAGGCCGTCATCGAAGACTGCAAGGCCAATGGCGCCTTCGACCCAACCACCATGGGCAGCGTGCCGAACGTTGGCCTGATGGCCAAGAAAGCCGAAGAGTACGGTTCCCACGACAAGACCTTCCAGATCAAGGCTGACGGCGTCGTCCGCGTCACCGACAGCCAGGGCAAGCTGCTGATGGAACAGCCGGTCGAAGCCGGCGACATCTTCCGCATGTGCCAGACCAAAGACGCGCCGATCCAGGACTGGGTCAAACTGGCCGTCAACCGCGCCCGCGCCAGCAACACCCCAGCCATCTTCTGGCTGGACCCACAGCGCGCGCACGATGGCGTCGTGGTCGAGAAAGTTCAGGCTTACCTGAAAGACCACAACACTGAAGGCTTGGACATCCGCATCATGTCGCCGGTCGACGCGATGAAGTTCACCCTGGAGCGCACCCGCAAGGGCCTGGACACCATCTCGGTGACCGGTAACGTACTGCGCGACTACCTGACCGACCTGTTCCCGATCATGGAACTGGGTACCAGCGCCAAGATGCTTTCGATCGTGCCGCTGATGAACGGCGGTGGCCTGTTCGAAACCGGCGCCGGCGGCTCGGCGCCGAAACACGTGCAGCAGTTGGTGGAAGAAAACTTCCTGCGCTGGGATTCCCTGGGCGAGTTCCTGGCCCTGGCCGCGTCCCTCGAGCATCTGGGCGTGACCTACAACAACCCCAAGGCCCTGGTACTGTCCAAGACCCTGGACCAGGCCACCGGCCAGTTCCTCGACAACAACAAGTCGCCATCGCGCAAAGTCGGCAACATCGACAACCGCGGCAGCCACTTCTACCTGGCACTGTACTGGGCCCAGGCCCTGGCCGCCCAGACCGAAGACACTGCCCTGCAAGCGCAGTTCGGCGAACTGGCCCAGACCCTGGCCGCGAACGAAGCAACCATCGTTGCCGAGCTCAACGCCGTACAGGGCAAGCCAGTGGACATCGGCGGCTACTACGCGCCGAACCCCGAGCTGACCAGCAAGGCCATGCGTCCAAGCAACACCCTCAATGCGGCGATTGCCAAGTTGAAGTAAGGTTGTAACGATGCAAAGAAACCCCGGCCGAGTGCCGGGGTTTCTGTTTCCACTGTTCAACTGAAGAAACCGGGTCAAATGCGGCAGTGGGCCTACCCTAATACCAGTCAGTCAGGGCTTTTTGTAGGAGCGAGCTTGCTCGCGAAAAACTCACAGGCACCGCGCTCATTCAGAAAGCACGCGTTATCGTTGACGTTTTTCGCGAGCAAGCTCGCTCCTACAGACGGCGGTGTACACTTAACAACGCAGCCGCGCCCAAACGTAACCACGATGCGAAGCGAGCCGCTCTTGATCTGGCATTTGATCTTGATCTCAGGAGCCCCGTTAAACCACGCTGGCCGAACGCAGGCGAGGTGCCGAGTGGTGGGGCAAGAGCGTTTTGCTTACTTTTGCGCTTTTCAAAAGTGAGCCGCTGTAAAAGCGGAACCATTAGCAGCCTTTACCGCAGAAACGGATATGTACCCGGTCCAATCAAACATCCCGACCAGCCCAGAGGCCGCCATCGGGGGCAAGTCGAATCGTCGCACCGCCCCTCCCACATTTGGACCGGGATCGACACAACATCCTGGTCGACCCAGAGGCCATCATCAGGAGCAAGCCCCCTCCCACATTGACTGCAATTCTGACCCAAGAACGCACCGCCCCTCCCTGAATCTAGAGGCATCCCATGACCTGGCTCCCCCACATCACCGTCGCCACCCTCGTCGAAGACAACGGCCGCTTCCTGATGGTCGAAGAACTCAAGGGCGGCCGTGCCGTACTCAATCAGCCCGCCGGGCACCTGGACCCGAACGAAACCCTGACCGAAGCCGCCGTGCGTGAAACCCTCGAAGAAACCGGCTGGGACGTCGAAGCCACCGGCATCGTCGGTATCTACCTCTACACCGCACCGAGCAACGGCGTGACCTATCAACGGGTCTGTTTCATCGCCAAGGCGCTGAAACACCACCCGGACTATCAACTCGACGAAGGCATCCTGCGCGCCCGCTGGCTGACCCGGGACGAGCTGATGGGCCTGCGCGACGACTGGCGCAGCGAGCTGATCATCCGCTGTATCGATGATTATCTGGCCGGCCAGCGTCACAGCCTGGAATTGATCCGTCCTTCTCTTTAGCCTTGCGGGCCCAGGCCTGCTAGAATCGCGTCCTTTTTCAAGACACCCGTTGAAACCCTATGCGTGATCCAGCCCCTTCTGACACACAAAAGAAGCGCGTCATCGTCGGCATGTCCGGCGGCGTGGATTCTTCCGTTTCCGCCGTTCTGCTCATGGAGCAGGGTTATGAGGTGGAAGGCCTGTTCATGAAGAACTGGGAAGAAGACGATGGAACGGAATATTGCACCGCCATGGACGACCTGGCGGACGCCCAGGCCGTGTGCGACAAGATCGGTATCAAGCTGCACACCGCCAACTTCGCCGCCGAGTACTGGGACAACGTGTTCGAGCACTTCCTGGCCGAATACAAGGCCGGCCGTACGCCGAACCCGGACATCCTGTGCAACCGCGAGATCAAGTTCAAGGCATTCCTCGACTACGCCATGATGCTGGGCGCCGACCTGATCGCCACTGGCCACTACGTACGCCGCCGCGATATCGATGGCCGTACCGAACTGCTCAAGGGCCTGGACCCGAACAAGGACCAGAGCTACTTCCTGCACGCCGTCGGCGGTGAACAGATCGCCAAGACCCTGTTCCCGGTCGGTGAGCTGGAAAAGCCCGAAGTGCGCAGGATCGCCGAGAAACACGGCCTGGCCACCGCCAAGAAGAAAGACTCTACCGGCATCTGCTTTATCGGCGAACGCCGCTTCAGTGATTTCCTCAAGCAATACCTGCCGGCACAACCGGGCGAAATCAAAACCACTGACGGCGAAGTGATCGGCCGTCACCACGGCCTGATGTACCACACCATCGGCCAGCGTCAGGGCCTGGGCATCGGCGGCTTGAAAGACGCCGGTGAAGAGCCGTGGTACGTGCTGGTCAAGGACCTGGAAAACAACGTGCTGATCGTCGGCCAGGGCAACGAACACCCGCTGCTGTTCTCAGGCGCCCTGCTTGCTTCGGACATCTATTGGGTCAACCCGATTGACCTGAGCACCCCGCGCCGGCTGACCGCCAAAGTACGCTATCGCCAGAGCGACCAGCCGTGCACCCTGGAAAAAACCGCCACGGGTTACCGCGCCACCTTCGATGACCCGCAACGCGCGGTCACTCCAGGCCAATCCGTGGTGTTCTATGAGGGCGAAATCTGCCTGGGCGGCGGCGTCATCGAAGTCGCGCAAGCCTGGAGCAACCCGGCATGAGCCCGACCCAAGAGCAATTGACGGCCCTTGGCGGTGTATTTCTGGCTGCGGTACTGGTGGACAAGATCGCCAAGACCGGCCAGGTCACCGAGGCAGGCCTGACCTGCATGCTCGGCAGCTTGTTGATCCGCGACCCCAAGGACACCCTGGAAGTCTACGGCGGCGACGACCTGGCCTTGCGTGAAGGTTACCGGGCCCTGATCGGCGCCCTGGAACGCGACCCCAGCACCTTGCAGCGCGAACCCTTGCGCTACGCCCTGTCGATGCTGGGCCTCGAGCGCCAGTTGGCCAAGCGTGACGACCTGCTCGAAACCATCGGCAAACGCCTGCCGCAGATCCAATCCCAGGTTGAACATTTTGGCCCGGCCCACGAAAACGTGATTGCAGCCTGTGGCGCGCTGTACCAGGACACCTTGAGCACCTTGCGCCAGCGCATCCAGGTGCACGGCGACATGCGCAACCTGCAGCAACCGAACAACGCCTCGAAAATCCGCGCCCTGCTCCTGGCGGGTATTCGTTCGGCGCGGTTGTGGCGCCAGTTGGGCGGTCATCGTTGGCAACTGGTGATCAGCCGACGCAAATTGCTCAAAGAGCTTTACCCGTTGATGCGCAACGAATAAGTCGCACCAGCAAACCTTTTTCACGCTGTTACGCGTAATACGCCGGTCAGTTGGCGACGGACCGGCGAATTTTTTCATGTATGATACGCGCCCCATTTCGTTGCCCGACTGTCCGAGAACACCCCATGCAGCTTTCTTCGCTCACTGCGGTTTCCCCTGTTGACGGCCGCTACGCCGGCAAAACCCAGGCCCTGCGCCCTATTTTCAGCGAATACGGTTTGATCCGTGCTCGTGTCCTGGTTGAAGTGCGCTGGCTCCAGCGCCTGGCCGCTCACCCCGCCATCAGCGAAGTGCCGGCGTTTTCCGCCGAGGCCAACGCTGCCTTGAATACCCTGGCGGAAAACTTCTCCCTGGAGCACGCCGAACGTGTGAAAGAGATCGAGCGCACCACCAACCACGACGTCAAGGCCATCGAGTACCTGCTCAAAGAGCAAGCGGCCAAGCTGCCGGAACTGGCCCAGGTCAGCGAGTTCATCCACTTTGCCTGCACCAGCGAGGACATCAACAACCTGTCCCACGCCCTGATGCTGCGCGAAGGCCGTGATGACGTAATGCTGCCGCTGATGCGCCAGACCGCCGAAGCGATCCGCGAACTGGCGATCCGCTTCGCCGCCGTGCCGATGCTCTCGCGCACCCACGGCCAGCCGGCATCGCCGACCACCCTGGGCAAGGAACTGGCCAACGTGGTGTACCGCCTGGAGCGCCAGATCGCACAAGTCGCCGCCGTGCCGCTGCTGGGCAAGATCAACGGCGCCGTGGGCAACTACAACGCGCACCTGTCGGCCTACCCCGAGATCGACTGGGAAGCCAACGCCCGCGCCTTCATCGAAGACGAGCTGGGCCTGGGCTTCAACCCCTACACCACGCAGATCGAACCCCACGACTACATCGCCGAGCTGTTCGACGCGATCGCACGCTTCAACACTATCCTGATCGACTTCGATCGCGATATCTGGGGCTACATCTCCCTGGGCTACTTCAAGCAGCGCACCATTGCCGGTGAAATCGGATCGTCGACCATGCCGCACAAGGTCAACCCGATCGACTTCGAAAACTCCGAAGGCAACCTCGGCATCGCCAACGCCCTGTTCCAGCACCTGGCCAGCAAGTTGCCGATCTCGCGCTGGCAGCGCGACCTGACCGACTCCACCGTACTGCGCAATCTCGGCGTGGGCTTTGCCCACAGCGTGATCGCGTATGAAGCCAGCCTCAAGGGCATCAGCAAGCTGGAGCTCAACGAGCAGAAAATCGCCGCTGACCTGGATGCCTGCTGGGAAGTCCTGGCTGAGCCGATCCAGACCGTGATGCGCCGCTACAACATCGAAAACCCTTACGAGAAGCTCAAAGAGTTGACGCGCGGCAAGGGCATCACCTCCGATGCGCTGCAAACTTTCATCGACGGCCTGGACATGCCAGCTGCCGCCAAGGCCGAGCTGAAACTGCTCACCCCGGCCAACTACATCGGTAACGCTGTAGAGCAAGCCAAGCGCATCTGATCATCGCACGACCCTTTGAGACGCCCGGCCGCGCCGGGCGTTTTTATTCCTGTCTTAAAAGTGCTTTTTTTTCAATAGGTTACACATGAATCCTGATATCCCTCTTCAACTACTGGGCGGCATCACGGCACGGGAATTCCTGCGCGACTACTGGCAGAAGAAACCGCTGCTGATCCGCCAGGCCATCCCCGACTTCGAAAGCCCGATCGACGCCGACGAACTGGCCGGCCTGGCCCTGGAAGAAGAAGTCGAGTCGCGCCTGGTGATCGAACACGGCGAACGTCCGTGGGAGCTGCGTCGCGGCCCGTTCGCCGAAGACGCCTTCAGCACCCTGCCCGAGCGTGAATGGACCCTGCTGGTACAGGCGGTGGATCAGTTCGTGCCGGAAGTCGCCGAGCTGCTCGAGCACTTTCGCTTCCTGCCAAGCTGGCGCATCGATGATGTGATGATCAGCTTCGCCGCGCCGGGTGGCAGTGTCGGCCCGCATTTCGATAACTACGATGTGTTCCTGCTGCAAGCCCAGGGCAAGCGCAACTGGAAAATCGGCCAGATGTGCAATTCTGAAAGCCCGCTGCTGCAGCACGCCGACCTGCGCATCCTCGCCGAATTCGAAGAAAGCGCCGAATGGGTCCTCGAACCGGGCGACATGCTCTACCTGCCGCCGCGCCTGGCGCACTTCGGCATTGCCGAAGACGACTGCATGACCTACTCGGTAGGCTTCCGCGCGCCGAGTGCCGCCGAGGTGCTGACCCACTTCACCGACTTCCTCAGCCAGTACCTGACCGACGAAGAGCGCTACACCGATGCCGACGCCCAGCCGGTCAGCGACCCGCATCAGATTCAGAGCGATGCGCTGGATCGCCTCAAGAGCCTGCTGGCCGAGCACATGAGCGACGAGCGCATGCTGCTGACCTGGTTCGGCCAGTTCATGACCGAACCGCGCTACCCGGAGCTGGTGGCAGGCGAAGAGCTGGGCGAGGACGACTTCATCAGCAGCCTGCAAGACGGCGCGATCCTGGTGCGCAACCCGAGTGCGCGCCTGGCCTGGTCGGAAGTGGACGACGACGTGTTGCTGTTCGCCAGCGGCCAGAGCCGTTACCTGCCGGGCAAACTGCGCGAACTGTTGAAACTGGTGTGCTCGGCAGACGCCCTGCATAGCGAGAACCTCGGCGCCTGGCTGGCCGACGAAGACGGCCGCGACCTGCTGTGCGAACTGGTCAAGCAAGGCAGCCTGGGGTTTGCGGATGAATAGGATTCACGTAAGTGTCGCGGACTGGCGAAAGGATATCGACGAGATTCGGCGCATTCGTGAAGCGGTATTCATCGCTGAACAATCGGTTCCACCCGAGCTGGAATGGGACGCGGATGACGCCGGTGCGATGCACTTTCTAGCGTTCGAAGGTGATTTCCCGATTGGCACCGCTCGGCTGCTGCCCAGCGGCGAGATCGGCCGCGTGTCGGTACTCAAGGACTGGCGCGGGCTGAAGGTTGGCGACAAGTTGATGGAAGCGGTGATCGGCGTGGCCGAGAAGCGCGGCCAGAGCCGGCAATTCCTCAGTGCACAGGTGTATGCCGCGCCGTTCTACGAGCGGCTGGGCTTCAAGATTGTCAGTGATGAGTTTCTTGAAGTCGGGATTCCGCATGTGGATATGGTGCGCGGGGACTGATCCGGGACCGCGTCGCGGCTATCGGGGGCAAGCCCCCTCCCACACTTGAAGATGTACTCGGTCAAAATGTGGGAGGGGGCTTGCCCCCGATAGCTATTTCAGCAACACCAAAAAATGCCCTGCCTTGCCAGGGCATTTTGCCGTCTACGATTCAACTTGCGACCCGACGGGCCGACAAACTGGCACTATCCAAGCCAAATGAATTGCAGAGATAACGGACATGTCCCTACGCACCCTGCTCACCGCCCTCCTCCTGGCTGCCAGCGCATCGGCCATGGCCGACACCGAAGTGGTCAACCTGAGCAACCGCACCAGCGCCGACCTGTTGCCCGTGGCGCAGAACTTTATCGGCAAGGATGGCACCGTGAGTGCCTATGGCAATCAGCTCATCGTCAACGCGGCGCCGACAAAGATCGAAGGCCTGCGCACCCTGCTCGCTCAACTCGACACCCCGGCCAAGCGCCTGCTGATCACGGTCGACACCAATGAAAACAACCAGCAGACCAGCGGCGACAGCCAGACCCGTATCATCAGCTACGGCACCACCAGCCGCGACGGCGGCATCCAGCAGGTCCAGGCCAGCGAAGGCGTGCCGGCGCTGATCCAGGTCGGCCAAAGCGTACCGCTGACCACCACCCAGCAGGACAGCTACGGGCGCCTGCAGAACCAGACCCAGTATCGCAACGTCACCCAGGGTTTCTACGTGACCGCCAGCGTCACCGGCGAGACCGTTCACCTGGCCATCAGTACCAACCGTGACCGCATGAGCCAGGAACGTCCCGATGTAGTGAACGTACAAAGTACCGACACAACTGTCAGCGGCCGCCTGGGCGAATGGATTTCCCTGGCCGGCGTCAACCGTGAGACCCAGGCCGATAAATCCTCTACAACCCGCAGCTACGCTACTCAGGGCCGCGATGACGTGACGGTGCGGGTCAAGGTCGACACGCTGAACTGAAGCACCAAAAACTGACTGGCGAGTCGTATTAGACTAAATATGTAGTGCCTGAAAAAAAGCACTACAAAACATTTGACGCCCCCAAAAAGGCTGTGCATGATGGCCTCGCTCCCGCTAATCAAGGGCCCTGGGAAGGGCCTTCGAACCCTACAAGACGCGACGACGAGGTTTAACTACATGGCACTGACACGCGAACAGCAAATTGCAGCCCTTGAAAAAGACTGGGCTGAAAACCCACGCTGGAAAGGCGTGACCCGCGCTTATTCCGCTGCTGACGTCGTCCGCCTGCGTGGCTCGGTCCAACCTGAGCACACCTTTGCAAAACTCGGCGCCGAGAAGCTGTGGAACCTGGTCACCCAGGGGGCCAAGCCGTCCTTCCGTCCCGACAAAGATTTCGTCAACTGCATGGGCGCCCTCACTGGCGGCCAGGCAGTGCAGCAGGTAAAAGCCGGTATCCAGGCGATCTACCTGTCCGGCTGGCAAGTGGCCGCGGACAACAACTCCGCTGAATCCATGTACCCCGACCAATCGCTGTACCCGGTGGACTCCGTGCCGACCGTGGTCAAGCGCATCAACAACTCGTTCCGTCGTGCCGACCAGATCCAGTGGAAAGCCGGTAAAGGTCCGGGCGACGAAGGCTACATCGACTACTTCGCGCCTATCGTGGCCGACGCCGAAGCCGGTTTCGGCGGCGTACTCAACGCCTACGAGCTGATGAAGAGCATGATCGAGGCGGGCGCCGCCGGCGTGCACTTCGAAGACCAGCTGGCCTCGGTGAAAAAATGCGGCCACATGGGCGGCAAAGTGCTGGTTCCGACCCAGGAAGCCGTACAGAAATTGACCGCCGCCCGTTTGGCCGCTGACGTTGCCGGTACGCCAACCATCATCCTGGCGCGCACCGATGCCAACGCCGCTGACCTGCTGACTTCGGACTGCGACCCGTACGACCAGCCATTCGTCACCGGCGAACGCACCCAGGAAGGTTTCTATAAAGTGCGCGCCGGTCTCGACCAGGCAATCGCCCGTGGCCTGGCCTACGCGCCGTACGCCGACCTGATCTGGTGCGAAACCGCCAAGCCGGACCTGGACGAAGCGCGTCGCTTCGCCGAAGCGATCAAGAAGGAATACCCGGACCAACTGCTGTCCTACAACTGCTCGCCTTCCTTCAACTGGAAGAAGAACCTGGACGACGCGACCATCGCCAAGTTCCAGCGTGAACTGTCCGCCATGGGCTACAAGCACCAGTTCATCACCCTGGCCGGCATTCACAACATGTGGCACAGCATGTTCAACCTGGCGCACGACTACGCCCGCAACGACATGACCGCCTACGTGAAGCTGCAGGAGCAGGAATTCGCTGACGCCGCCAAAGGCTACACCTTCGTGGCGCACCAGCAGGAAGTGGGCACCGGCTACTTCGACGACATGACCACCGTGATCCAGGGCGGCACCTCGTCCGTGACCGCGCTGACCGGTTCGACCGAGGAAGAGCAGTTCCACTGAGTGACTGAGTACACGGCCACTGTGGCCCCAGGGAAGACCTAACCGCAGTGCCGCACAGCCATCACGCCCCGACTGGTTCGGGGCGTTTTTTTGCGCGTAAAAAATGCCGCTGGAACAACGCAGATCAAAATGTGGGAGGGGGCTTGCCCCCGATAGCGGTGGGCCAGCAACCGATGTGCTGACTGACACCCGGCAATCGGGGGCAAGCCCCTCCCACAAGGGATTTTGCAAAAAACATTGATCCAGAGCGGTGTCCGCCCGGATCAAATCAGTTAAAAGATGCGCACCCATAACTAAGCGACACTCAACCAAGTAACGGCAACTTACCCTGCTACACGAGAAACATTCGCTTAAACCCCACGCAAACAATATTCATTATCATTTGGAATGAGAAAACTTCGTTACCACTTAAACAAAACACATTTGATAAAAAGCCCGCTAATGCCCGCCCTGCAAGGGCTACAGCCCTATAAAGGTGCACTATGTGCTTATTCCGCCGAATAATTTCGCCACAGGAATTTTACTTGCCCGGTGTTTAGCCATAAAATCACCGCGATTGATTGCAGTGCGACATATCGTCACTGCATCGTGACTTTTTCGAGCTCAGAGACCTTTGCTCTCTGTTAAGGATTTCCAGCATGACCGACGCGACAGGACTCATGGCCCACAACTGGGGCTTTGCCATTTTCCTCCTCGGTGTTGTGGGGCTTTGCGCCTTCATGCTCGGCGTCTCCAGCCTCCTCGGGTCAAAAGCCTGGGGTCGCAGCAAAAACGAACCGTTCGAGTCGGGCATGCTACCTACAGGTGGCGCCCGCTTGCGGCTCTCAGCCAAATTCTATCTGGTCGCGATGCTCTTCGTGATCTTCGATATCGAAGCCCTCTTTCTCTTTGCCTGGTCTGTGTCCGTCCGCGAAAGCGGCTGGACCGGATTCGTCGAAGCTCTCGTTTTCATAGCAATTCTGTTGGCAGGTCTTGTCTACCTGTTCCGAGTGGGCGCCCTTGACTGGGCTCCGGAAGCTCGTCGCAAGCGGCAAGCGAAGCTGAAACAATGAGGCTTTGGCGATGCAATACAATCTCACCAGGATCGACCCGGATGCTCCTAACGAGCAGTACCCCATCGGCGAACGGGAAACCGTTTCCGACCCGTTAGAAGACCAAGTCCACAAAAACATCTACATGGGCAAGCTGGAAGACGTGCTGAGTGGCGCGGTCAACTGGGGGCGTAAGAACTCCCTGTGGCCGTACAACTTCGGCCTTTCGTGCTGCTACGTGGAAATGACCACCGCCTTCACGGCGCCCCACGACATCGCGCGCTTTGGCGCCGAGGTTATCCGGGCATCGCCGCGCCAGGCGGATTTCATGGTTATCGCCGGTACCTGCTTTATCAAGATGGCGCCGATCATCCAGCGTCTCTATGAGCAAATGCTCGAACCGAAATGGGTGATCTCCATGGGTTCGTGCGCCAACTCCGGTGGCATGTACGACATCTACTCCGTCGTTCAAGGGGTGGACAAGTTCCTGCCCGTGGACGTCTACGTGCCTGGCTGCCCGCCCCGTCCCGAAGCATTCCTGCAAGGCTTGATGCTGTTGCAGGAATCGATTGGCAAGGAGCGTCGCCCGCTGTCCTGGGTCGTCGGCGATCAAGGCGTGTACCGCGCCGAGATGCCGTCCCAAAAGGAACAGCGCCGCGAACAGCGAATCGCAGTCACCAACCTGCGCAGCCCCGACGAAGTCTGATCCAGCCCGCTTCTTTTTATAGAACGAAAACCTGGCTTCATTCTTTACGTTGACCGAAAGCGATAAAAAACCATGACTACAGGCAGTGCTCTGTATATCCCGCCTTACAAGGCAGACGACCAGGATGTGGTTGTCGAACTCAATAACCGTTTTGGCCCTGACGCCTTCACCGCCCAGGCCACACGCACCGGTATGCCGGTGCTGTGGGTGGCGCGTGCCAGGCTCGTCGAAGTCCTGAGCTTCCTGCGCAACCAGCCCAAGCCGTACGTCATGCTCTATGACCTGCATGGCGTGGACGAGCGTCTGCGCACCAAGCGCCAGGGCTTGCCGAGCGGCGCCGATTTCACCGTGTTCTACCACTTGATGTCGCTGGAACGTAACAGTGACGTGATGATCAAGGTCGCGCTGAGCGAGAGCGACCTGAGCGTCCCGACCGTGACCGGTATCTGGCCGAACGCCAGTTGGTACGAGCGTGAAGTGTGGGACATGTTCGGTATCGATTTCCCGGGCCACCCGCACCTGACGCGCATCATGATGCCGCCGACCTGGGAAGGTCACCCGCTGCGCAAGGACTACCCTGCCCGCGCCACCGAGTTCGACCCGTTCAGCCTGACCCTCGCCAAGCAGCAGCTTGAAGAAGAGGCCGCGCGCTTCCGTCCGGAAGACTGGGGCATGAAGCGTTCCGGCACCAACGAGGACTACATGTTCCTCAACCTGGGCCCGAACCACCCTTCGGCCCACGGCGCCTTCCGGATCATCCTGCAACTGGACGGCGAGGAAATCGTCGACTGCGTCCCGGACATCGGCTACCACCACCGTGGCGCCGAAAAGATGGCCGAGCGTCAATCCTGGCACAGCTTCATCCCCTACACCGACCGTATCGACTACCTCGGCGGCGTGATGAACAACCTGCCGTACGTGCTCTCGGTCGAGAAGCTGGCCGGTATCAAAGTGCCGGACCGCGTCGACACCATCCGCATCATGATGGCCGAGTTCTTCCGCATCACCAGCCACCTGCTGTTCCTGGGTACCTACATCCAGGACGTCGGCGCCATGACCCCGGTGTTCTTTACCTTCACCGACCGCCAGCGCGCCTACAAGGTCATCGAAGCCGTCACCGGTTTCCGCCTGCACCCGGCCTGGTACCGCATCGGCGGTGTGGCCCACGACCTGCCGAACGGCTGGGAGCGCCTGGTCAAGGAATTCATCGACTGGATGCCCAAGCGTCTGGACGAGTACCAGAAGGCCGCCCTGGATAACAGCATCCTCAAGGGCCGTACCATCGGCGTCGCGCAATACAACACCAAAGAGGCCCTGGAATGGGGCGTCACCGGTGCCGGCCTGCGTTCCACCGGTTGCGACTTCGACCTGCGCAAGGCGCGCCCGTACTCCGGCTACCAGAACTTCGAGTTCGAAGTGCCGCTGGCGGCCAATGGCGATGCCTACGACCGTTGCATCGTGCGCGTCGAAGAAATGCGCCAGAGCCTGAAGATCATCGAGCAATGCATGCGCAACATGCCGGCAGGCCCGTACAAGGCGGATCACCCGCTGACCACGCCGCCGCCCAAAGAGCGCACGCTGCAGCACATCGAAACCCTGATCACGCACTTCCTGCAAGTCTCGTGGGGCCCGGTGATGCCGGCCAACGAGTCCTTCCAGATGATTGAAGCGACCAAGGGCATCAACAGTTATTACCTGACGAGCGATGGCGGCACCATGAGCTACCGCACCCGGATTCGTACCCCAAGCTTCCCGCACTTGCAGCAGATCCCTTCGGTGATCAAAGGCGAGATGGTCGCGGACTTGATTGCGTACCTGGGTAGTATCGATTTCGTTATGGCCGACGTGGACCGCTAAGCATGAACAGCACGCTTATCCAGACAGACCGTTTCACCCTGAGTGAAACCGAGCGCTCGGCCATCGAGCACGAGCTGCATCACTACGAAGACCCGCGCGCGGCGTCGATCGAAGCCTTGAAGATCGTCCAGAAGGAACGTGGCTGGGTGCCGGACGGCGCACTCTACGCCATCGGCGAGATCCTCGGCATTCCCGCCAGCGACGTTGAAGGCGTGGCCACGTTCTACAGCCAGATCTTCCGCCAGCCGGTGGGCCGCCACATCATTCGCGTGTGCGACAGCATGGTTTGCTACATCGGTGGCCACGAGTCCGTGGTCAGCGAGATCCAGGCCAAACTGGGCATCGGCCTCGGCCAGACCACCGCCGACGGCCGCTTCACGCTGCTGCCGGTGTGCTGCCTGGGCAACTGCGACAAGGCGCCGGCGTTGATGATCGACGACGACACATTCGGTGACGTACAGCCTGCTGGCGTGACCCAATTGCTCGAGGGCTACCCATGACCCTGACTTCCTTCGGCCCGGCCAACCTGATCAAGCGTTCGGCCGAGACCCACCCGCTGACCTGGCGCCTGCGTGATGACGGTGAGCCGGTATGGCTTGACGAATACCAGGCCAAGAACGGCTACGCCGCCGCGCGCAAGGCCTTCGCCGACATGGCCCAGGACGATATCGTCCAGACAGTGAAAGACGCCGGCCTTAAAGGCCGCGGCGGTGCAGGCTTCCCCACGGGTGTTAAGTGGGGCCTGATGCCCAAGGACGAATCCATCAACATCCGCTACCTGTTGTGCAACGCGGATGAAATGGAGCCCAACACCTGGAAAGACCGCATGCTGATGGAGCAACTGCCCCATCTGCTGATCGAAGGCATGCTGATCAGCGCCCGCGCGCTGAAAACCTATCGGGGTTATATCTTCCTGCGCGGCGAGTACACCACCGCCGCCAAGCACCTCAACCGTGCCGTGGCCGAAGCCAAGGCGGCGGGCCTGCTGGGCAAGAACATCCTGGGCTCGGGTTTCGACTTTGAGCTGTTCGTGCACACCGGCGCCGGGCGTTATATCTGCGGTGAAGAAACCGCACTGATCAACTCCCTCGAAGGCCGCCGCGCCAACCCGCGTTCCAAGCCGCCCTTCCCTGCCGCCGTGGGCGTGTGGGGCAAGCCGACCTGCGTGAACAACGTCGAGACCCTGTGCAACGTGCCGGCGATCATCGCCGACGGCGTGGACTGGTACAAATCGTTGGCCCGTGAAGGCAGTGAAGACATGGGCACCAAGCTCATGGGCTTCTCCGGCAAGGTCAAGAACCCGGGCCTGTGGGAACTGCCATTCGGCGTGACCGCGCGCGAGCTGTTCGAGGACTACGCCGGCGGCATGCGCGACGGCTACACCTTGAAAGCCTGGCAGCCAGGCGGCGCCGGCACCGGTTTCCTGCTGCCCGAGCACCTCGACGCACAGATGTATGCCGGCGGCATCGGCAAGGTGGGCACCCGGATGGGCACCGGCCTGGCGATGGCGGTGGACAACACGGTGAACATGGTCTCGCTGCTGCGCAACATGGAGCAGTTCTTTGCCCGTGAATCCTGCGGCTTCTGCACCCCTTGCCGCGACGGTCTGCCGTGGAGCGTCAAGCTGCTGATGGCCCTGGAAAACGGCGAAGGCCGCGAGGGTGATATCGAAACCCTGCTCGGGCTGGTCGGTTTCCTCGGCCCAGGCAAGACCTTCTGTGCTCACGCACCGGGCGCAGTGGAGCCATTGGGCAGCGCAATCAAATACTTCCGCCCTGAATTCGAGGCCGGCATCGCGCCAACCCGCGCGGGTGAACTCACTCAGGTGGTATCACCGACCATGGTCGGTGCGTAGAGCTTAAAGAAGCGAAGGGCCCGTGCCCTTCGCTTTTCTCATGTGCGGACGCCTTGATGGCTGTGTTGATGCACATGAATAACAAGATTCCATTAGCCACGCCCGCTGACAACGGGCCAACGAAGAACTTTGAACCATGGCCACTATCCACGTAGACGGCAAAGCGCTCGAAGTCGATGGGGCGGACAACCTGTTACAGGCATGTCTGTCACTCGGCCTCGACATCCCGTATTTCTGCTGGCACCCCGCGCTTGGTAGCGTCGGTGCCTGTCGCCAGTGTGCGGTCAAGCAATACACCGACGAGAACGACACCCGTGGTCGTATCGTCATGTCCTGCATGACCCCAGCCACCGACAACACCTGGATCTCCATCGACGATGAAGAATCCAAGGCGTTCCGCGCCAGCGTGGTCGAATGGCTGATGACCAACCACCCCCACGACTGCCCGGTCTGTGAGGAAGGCGGTCATTGCCACCTGCAAGACATGACGGTGATGACCGGCCACAACGAGCGCCGCTATCGCTTCACCAAGCGTACCCACCAGAACCAGGACCTCGGCCCATTCATTTCCCACGAAATGAACCGCTGCATCGCCTGCTATCGCTGCGTGCGCTTCTATAAAGACTACGCCGGCGGCACTGACCTCGGCGTATTCGGCGCCCACGACAACGTGTACTTCGGTCGCGTTGAAGACGGCGTGCTTGAAAGCGAGTTCTCCGGCAACCTCACCGAGGTCTGCCCGACCGGTGTGTTCACCGACAAGACTCACTCCGAGCGCTACAACCGCAAGTGGGACATGCAGTTCGCCCCGAGCATCTGCCACGGCTGCTCCAGCGGTTGCAACATCTCCCCGGGCGAGCGCTACGGCGAATTGCGTCGTATCGAAAACCGCTTCAACGGTTCAGTCAACCAGTACTTCCTGTGCGACCGTGGCCGTTTCGGCTATGGCTACGTCAACCGCGAAGACCGCCCACGCCAGCCGCTGCTGGCCGATGGCGCCAAGCTGAGCCTGGACGCGGCGCTGGATAAAGCCGCCGACCTGTTGCGCGGGCGTAATATCGTCGGTATCGGTTCACCCCGCGCCAGCCTCGAAAGCAACTTCGCGTTGCGCGAACTGGTCGGTGCCGAGCACTTCTACAGCGGTATCGAAGCCGGTGAACTGGAGCGCATCCGCCTGGTCCTGCAAGTGCTGAACGACAGCCCGCTGCCGGTACCGAACATGCGCGACATCGAAGACCACGATGCGATCTTCGTGCTCGGTGAAGACCTGACCCAGACCGCCGCGCGCATTGCCCTGTCTCTGCGCCAATCGGTCAAAGGCAAGGCCGAAGAGATGGCCGACGCCATGCGCGTACAACCGTGGCTTGACGCGGCGGTGAAAAACATCGGCCAGCACGCGCTGAACCCGCTGTTTATCGCATCCCTGGCTGAAACCAAGCTCGACGATATCGCCGAAGAATGCGTCCACGCCGCACCGGACGACCTGGCCCGCCTCGGTTTCGCCGTGGCCCATGCCCTCGACGCCAGCGCGCCGGCCGTTGAAGGCCTGGACGCTGAAGCTGTCGAGTTGGCTCAGCGTATTGCCGACGCCCTGCTGGCGGCCAAGCGCCCCTTGATCATTGCCGGTACCTCGTTGGGTTCCAAGGCGCTGATCGAAGCCGCCGCCAACATCGCCAAGGCCCTGAAACTGCGCGACAAGAACGGCTCCATCAGCCTGGTCGTGCCGGAAGCCAACAGCCTCGGCCTGGCCATGCTCGGCGGCGAGTCCGTGGATGCCGCGCTGCAAGCGGTGATCGACGGCAATGCCGACGCCATCGTCGTGCTGGAAAACGACCTGTATACCCGCACCGCTGCGGCCAAGGTTGACGCTGCACTCAACGCCGCCCAGGTGCTGATCGTTGCCGACCACCAGAAGACCGCCACCAGCGAGCGTGCCCACCTGGTATTGCCGGCGGCGACCTTCGCCGAAGGCGACGGCACCCTGGTCAGCCAGGAAGGCCGCGCCCAGCGTTTCTTCCAGGTGTTCGATCCGAAGTACATGGACGCCAGCATCCTGGTTCATGAAGGTTGGCGCTGGCTGCATGCCCTGCGCGCGACCCTGCTGAACCAGCCGATCGACTGGACCCAACTCGACCACGTCACCGCCGCGACCGCTGCAAGCACACCGCAACTTGCGCGGATTGTCGATGCCGCACCGTCCGCTTCGTTCCGCATCAAGGGCCTGAAACTGGCGCGTGAACCGCTGCGCTACTCCGGGCGCACCGCCATGCGTGCTGACATCAGCGTGCATGAACCCCGTACGCCGCAAGACATCGACACCGCGTTCGCCTTCTCCATGGAAGGTTACTCGGGTTCGGCCGAACCGCGTCAGCAGGTGCCGTTTGCCTGGTCTCCGGGTTGGAACTCGCCGCAGGCCTGGAACAAGTTCCAGGACGAAGTCGGTGGTCACATCCGCGCGGGCGACCCGGGCACCCGCCTGATCGAAAGCAGCGGCGATTCGCTGAACTGGTTCGCTGCGGTACCGCGTCCGTTCAACCCGGCGCCGGGCACCTGGCAGGTCGTGCCATTCTTCCACCTGTTCGGCAGCGAAGAGACCTCTTCCAAGGCCGCGCCGGTTCAAGAACGTATCCCCGCAGCCTACGTGTCGCTGGCCAAGTCCGAAGCCGACCGCCTGGGCGTCAACGACGGTGCCCTGCTCAGCCTGAGCGTGGCCGGCCAGACCCTGCGTCTGCCGCTGCGCATCAACGACGAGCTGGGCGCCGGCCTGGTTGCACTGCCAAAAGGCCTCGCCGGGATTCCTCCAGCGATCTTTGGCCACACCGTTGACGGTCTGCAGGAGGCAGCGCAATGACTTGGTTCACTCCTGAAGTGATCGACGTGATCATCTCGGTGGTCAAGGCCATCGTGATCCTGTTGGCCGTGGTCGTCGCGGGCGCCCTGCTCAGCTTCGTCGAACGTCGCCTGCTGGGCTGGTGGCAGGACCGTTACGGTCCGAACCGCGTTGGCCCGTTCGGCATGTTCCAGATCGCCGCCGACATGCTGAAAATGTTCTTCAAGGAAGACTGGACCCCGCCGTTCGCCGACAAGGTGATCTTCACCCTGGCGCCGGTCGTGGCCATGAGCGCCTTGCTGATCGCCTTCGCGATCATCCCGATCACCCCGACCTGGGGCGTGGCGGACCTGAACATTGGCCTGCTGTTCTTCTTCGCCATGGCCGGTTTGTCGGTGTATGCGGTGCTGTTCGCCGGCTGGGCAAGTAACAACAAGTTCGCCCTGCTCGGCAGCCTGCGTGCCTCGGCGCAAACCGTCTCCTATGAAGTGTTCATGGGGTTGGCACTGATGGGCATCGTGGTGCAGGTTGGCTCGTTCAACATGCGCGACATCGTCGAGTACCAGGCGCAGAACCTGTGGTTCATCATTCCGCAGTTCTTTGGCTTCTGTACCTTCTTCATCGCGGGCGTGGCCGTGACTCACCGTCACCCCTTCGACCAGCCGGAAGCGGAACAGGAACTGGCCGACGGTTACCACATTGAATATGCCGGCATGAAGTGGGGCATGTTCTTCGTCGGTGAGTACATCGGCATCATCTTGATCTCGGCCCTGCTGGTCACGCTGTTCTTCGGCGGCTGGCACGGCCCGTTCGGCATCCTGCCGCAGTTGGCCTTCTTCTGGTTCTTCCTGAAGACCGCGTTCTTCATCATGCTGTTCATCCTGCTGCGCGCCTCGATTCCGCGCCCGCGCTATGACCAGGTGATGGATTTCAGCTGGAGATTCTGCCTGCCGCTGACCCTGATCAATTTGCTGGTGACGGCTGCCGTCGTGTTGTTGAACACGCCGGCTGCCGCGGTTCAGTGAGGATTTGACCCATGTTCAAATATATTGGCGACATCGTTAAGGGTACCGGTACCCAGTTGCGAAGCCTGGTGATGGTGTTCGGTCACGGCTTTCGCAAACGCGACACCCTGCAATACCCGGAAGAGGCGGTGTACCTGCCGCCGCGCTATCGCGGACGCATCGTATTGACCCGCGACCCCGATGGCGAAGAGCGTTGCGTAGCCTGCAACCTGTGCGCCGTGGCCTGCCCGGTAGGTTGCATCTCCCTGCAGAAAGCTGAAACCGAAGACGGTCGCTGGTACCCGGACTTCTTCCGCATCAACTTCTCGCGCTGCATTTTCTGCGGCCTGTGCGAGGAAGCTTGCCCGACCACCGCAATCCAGCTCACACCGGATTTCGAGATGGCCGAGTTCAAACGTCAGGACCTGGTGTACGAGAAAGAAGATCTGCTGATCTCTGGTCCCGGTAAAAACCCTGATTACAACTTCTATCGTGTTGCAGGTATGGCCGTTGCCGGTAAGCCAAAAGGCGCCGCACAAAACGAAGCCGAGCCGATCAACGTGAAGAGCTTGCTGCCTTAAGGAAGAAAGATGGAATTCGCTTTCTATTTCGCATCGGGTATCGCAGTGGTGTCCACGCTTCGCGTGATCACCAACACCAACCCCGTGCACGCCCTGCTCTACCTGATCATTTCGCTGATCGCCGTGGCCATGACCTTTTTCGCACTCGGCGCACCGTTCGCCGGTGTGCTGGAAGTGATCGCCTATGCCGGCGCCATCATGGTGCTGTTCGTGTTTGTGGTGATGATGCTCAACCTGGGGCCGGCTTCGGTCGCCCAGGAACGCGTCTGGCTCAAGCCCGGCATCTGGCTCGGCCCGGTTGTCCTCGCAGCCCTGCTGCTGGGTGAACTGCTGTATGTGCTGTTCGCTCACCAGAGCGGCCAGGCCATCGGCCACACCACCGTGGACGCGAAAGCCGTGGGCGTCAGCCTGTTCGGCCCGTACCTGCTGGTGGTCGAACTGGCTTCGATGCTGCTGCTTGCCGCAGCCATCACGGCCTTCCACTTGGGCCGCAACGAAGCCAAGGAGCAATGACGATGCCTGCTATCCCTTTGGAGCATGGTCTGGCGGTCGCCGGCATCCTGTTCTGCCTTGGCCTGGTCGGCCTGATGGTTCGCCGTAACATTTTGTTCGTGTTGATGAGCCTGGAAATCATGATGAACGCTGCGGCACTGGCGTTCATCGTGGCAGGCGCACGTTGGGGCCAGCCGGATGGACAAGTCATGTTCATCCTGGTGATCAGCCTGGCAGCCGCCGAGGCCAGTATCGGCCTGGCGATCCTGCTGCAACTGTATCGTCGCTTCCACACGCTTGATATCGACGCTGCCAGTGAGATGCGCGGATGAACATGATCTTTCTGACTTTCGTATTTCCCCTGATCGGTTTCCTGCTGCTGTCGTTCTCTCGCGGACGCTGGTCGGAGAACCTCTCGGCCCTGATCGGCGTAGGCTCGATTGGCTTGTCGGCCATCGTTGCCGCCTACGTCATCTGGCAATTCAACGTAGCGCCGCCCGAAGGCGGTCACTACACCCTGGTGCTGTGGCAGTGGATGTCGGTGGAGGGCTTCAAGCCCAACTTCGCCCTCTATGTCGACGGCCTGTCGATCACCATGCTCGGCGTGGTGGTGGGCGTGGGCTTCCTGATCCACCTGTTCGCGTCCTGGTACATGCGCGGTGAAGCGGGCTACTCGCGCTTCTTCTCGTACACCAACCTGTTTATCGCCAGCATGCTGTTCCTGGTGCTGGGCGATAACCTGTTGTTCCTGTACTTCGGCTGGGAAGGCGTGGGCCTGTGCTCGTACCTGTTGATCGGTTTCTACTACAGCAACCGCAACAACGGTAACGCCGCACTCAAGGCGTTTATCGTCACGCGGATCGGCGACGTGTTCATGGCCATCGGCCTGTTCATCCTGTTCCAACAGGTGGGCACGCTGAACATCCAGGAACTGCTGGTGCTGGCACCGCAGAAATTCCAGGTCGGCGATTTCTGGATCACCCTGGCGACCCTGATGCTGCTGGGCGGTGCCGTGGGTAAATCCGCGCAACTGCCACTGCAGACCTGGCTGGCGGATGCGATGGCCGGTCCTACCCCGGTGTCGGCACTGATCCACGCCGCGACCATGGTCACCGCCGGTGTCTACCTGATTGCCCGTACCCACGGCCTGTTCACCCTGGCGCCGGACATCCTGCACCTGGTCGGCATCGTCGGCGGCGTGACCCTGGTACTGGCCGGCTTTGCCGCGCTGGTCCAAACCGACATCAAGCGTATCCTCGCCTACTCGACCATGAGCCAGATCGGCTACATGTTCCTGGCCCTGGGCGTCGGCGCCTGGGACGCGGCGATCTTCCACCTGATGACCCACGCCTTCTTCAAGGCCCTGCTGTTCCTTGCTTCCGGTGCGGTGATCGTTGCCTGCCATCACGAGCAGAACATCTTCAAGATGGGTGGCCTGTGGAAGAAACTGCCACTGGCCTACGCCAGCTTCATCGTCGGTGGTGCCGCCCTGGCCGCCCTGCCGCTGGTGACCGCAGGCTTCTACTCCAAGGACGAAATCCTCTGGGAAGCGTTTGCCAGCGGTAACCATAACCTGCTGTACGCAGGCCTGGTGGGCGCGTTCATGACCTCGCTGTACACCTTCCGCCTGATCTTCATCACCTTCCACGGTGAAGCCAAGACCGAAGCCCACGCAGGCCATGGCATCTCGCACTGGTTGCCGTTGTCGGTGCTGATCATCCTGTCGACGTTCATCGGCGCGCTGATCACCCCGCCATTGGCCGGTGTACTGCCGCAAAGCGTCGGCCATGCCGGCGGCGCCGACAAGCACAGCCTGGAGATCGCCTCGGGCGCCATCGCCATCGCCGGTATCCTGCTCGCAGCCCTGCTGTTCCTCGGCAAGCGTCGCCTGGTAACCGCCGTGGCCAACAGTGGCATTGGCCGCTTCCTCTCGGCCTGGTGGTTCGCCGCCTGGGGCTTCGACTGGATCTACGACAAACTGTTCGTCAAGCCTTACCTTGCGATCAGCCACGTGCTGCGCAAAGACCCGCTCGACCAGACCATCGGTCTGATCCCGCGCGCCGCCAAGGCCGGTCACACCGCCCTGAGCCGCAGCGAGACCGGCCAATTGCGTTGGTATGCAGCGTCCATGGCGGCCGGTGCCGTGCTGGTGATCGGCGCCATCGTGGTGGTGGCGGTATGACTATGAACTTTGCGAACTTTGCAAACTTGCGAAAGGAAACGAGCCTGTCATGATTCTGCCCTGGCTAATCCTGATCCCCTTTATCGGCGGCCTGCTCTGCTGGATGGGTGAACGCTTCGGCGCCACCCTCCCCCGCTGGATCGCGTTGCTGACCATGTCCCTGGAACTCGCGCTCGGCCTCTGGCTGTGGGCACACGGCGACTATTCATTCGCTCCGGCACCGGGTGTCGATCCCACCTTCGCGCTTGAATTCAAGCACGTGTGGATCCAGCGCTTCGGCATCAACGTGCACCTGGCGCTGGACGGCCTGTCGCTGTTGATGATCCTGCTGACCGGCCTGCTGGGTATCCTCTCGGTACTCTGCTCGTGGAAAGAGATTCAGCGTCACGTAGGCTTCTTCCACCTGAACCTGATGTGGATCCTGGGCGGCGTTGTCGGCGTGTTCCTGGCGCTGGACCTGTTCATGTTCTTCTTCTTCTGGGAAATGATGCTGGTGCCGATGTACTTCCTCATCGCGCTCTGGGGTCACAGTTCTTCGGACGGCAAGAAAACCCGGATCTACGCGGCGACCAAGTTCTTCATCTTCACCCAGGCCTCCGGCCTGATCATGTTGGTGGCGATCCTGGGCCTGGTCCTGGTCAACTTCAACAGCACCGGCGTGATCACGTTCAACTACGCCGACCTGTTGAAGACCAAGATGTCGCTGACCACCGAGTACGTGCTGATGCTGGGCTTCTTCATCGCGTTCGCGGTGAAGCTGCCGGTGGTGCCGTTCCACTCCTGGTTGCCTGACGCCCACGCCCAGGCGCCGACCGCCGGTTCCGTGGACCTCGCCGGTATCCTGTTGAAGACCGCCGCCTACGGCCTGCTGCGCTTCGCCCTGCCGCTGTTCCCGAATGCCTCGGCCGAATTTGCGCCGATTGCCATGACCCTGGGTCTGATCGGGATCTTCTACGGCGCGTTCCTGGCCTTCGCGCAAACCGACATCAAGCGTCTGATCGCCTTCTCGTCCGTTTCCCACATGGGTTTCGTACTGATCGGCATCTACTCCGGCAGCCAGCTGGCGTTGCAAGGCGCGGTAATCCAGATGTTGGCCCACGGTGTGTCGGCCGCTGCACTCTTTATCCTGAGTGGTCAGCTGTACGAGCGTCTGCACACCCGTGACATGCGTGAGATGGGTGGCGTGTGGTCGCGCATCGCTTACCTGCCGGCCATCAGCCTGTTCTTCGCCGCTGCGTCCCTGGGCCTGCCGGGTACCGGTAACTTCATCGGCGAGTTCCTGATCCTGATGGGGGCCTTCGTGCAGACGCCGTGGATCAGTGCCATTGCCACCTCCGGCCTGGTGTTCGGTTCGGTCTACTCGCTGATCATGATCCACCGCGCCTACTTCGGCCCGGCCAAGTCCGACACCGTCCTGCAAGGAATGGATGCGCGCGAACTGATCATGGTGCTCGGCCTTGCGGTGCTGCTGATCTACATCGGCGTATACCCGCAGCCGTTCCTGGACACGTCCGCCGCCACGATGCATGGCGTGCAGCAGTGGTTCGGCACCGCCTTCTCTCAACTCGCTTCGGCCCGGTAAGAGCGCTATGGAATTCACGATCCAACACTTTATCGCGCTTGCGCCGCTGCTGATCACCAGCCTCACCATTGTGGTGGTGATGCTGGCGATCGCCTGGCGCCGCAATCATTCGCAAACGTTCCTGCTGTCCTGTGCCGGTTTGAACCTGGCCCTGCTGTCGATCATCCCGGCCCTCAAGGTCGCGCCACTGGCGGTCACGCCATTGATGATGGTCGATGACTTCGCCCTGCTGTACATCGCCCTGATCCTGGTGGCGACCCTGGCCTGTGTCACGCTCGCCCATGCCTACCTCGGCGAAGGCGCCGCCGGCTACCCGGGCAACAAGGAAGAGCTGTACCTGCTGATCCTGCTGGCCGCGGCCGGTGGCATCGTGCTGGTCAGCGCACAGCACCTGGCCGGCCTGTTCATCGGCCTGGAACTGCTGTCGATCCCGACCTACGGCCTGGTGGCGTATGCCTTCTTCAGCAAGCGCTCCCTGGAAGCCGGCATTAAATACATGGTGCTGTCGGCCGCCGGTTCCGCGTTCCTGTTGTTCGGCATGGCCCTGCTCTACGCCGAAGCCGGCAGCCTGAGCTTCACCGGTATCGGCCACGCCCTGGCCGCCACCAATAGCCCGGCGCCGATTGCCCAACTGGGCCTGGCGATGATGCTGATCGGCCTGGCGTTCAAGCTGTCGCTGGTGCCCTTCCACCTGTGGACCCCGGACGTGTACGAAGGCGCCCCGGCGCCGGTGGCCGCGTTCCTGGCCACGGCGTCCAAGGTTGCCGTGTTTGCAGTGATGGTGCGTCTGTTCCAGATCTCGCCTGCGGCCAACACCGGCGTGCTGAGCAACGTGCTGACCGTGATCGCCATTGCGTCGATCCTGTTCGGCAACCTGCTGGCGCTGACCCAGAACAACCTCAAGCGTCTGCTGGGTTATTCGTCCATCGCCCACTTCGGCTACCTGCTGATCGCCCTGGTGGCGAGCAAAGGCCTGGCCGTGGAAGCCATCGGCGTGTACCTGGTCACCTACGTGATCACCAGCCTCGGCGCATTCGGTGTAATCACGCTGATGTCCTCGCCGTACAAAGGCCGTGACGCCGACGCCCTGTACGAATACCGCGGCCTGTTCTGGCGCCGTCCGTACCTGACCGCCGTGCTGACCGTGATGATGCTGTCGCTGGCGGGTATCCCGCTGACGGCCGGCTTTATCGGCAAGTTCTACATCGTGGCGACCGGTGTTCAAGCGCATGAATGGTGGCTGGTTGCGTCCTTGGTGCTGGGCTCCGCCATCGGCGTGTTCTATTACCTGCGCGTGATGGTCACCCTGTACCTGATCGAGCCGAACCTGCGCCGTGTGGACGCCGAGCTGCATTGGGAACAGAAGGCAGGTGGCGTGATGCTGCTGGCCATCGCCCTGCTCGCGTTCTTCCTGGGCGTGTACCCGCAACCGTTGCTCACCTTGGTGCAGCATGCGGTGCTGGGGGTTTGATTGCTTAGGTTGATGCAGTAAAAAGAACGGCGCCTTTAGGCGCCGTTTTGCATTTCCAAGGCGTGTTTTTCCTCCTTCCCTGCTCGCTGACTTTTCCTTCTTGCTATACCTCTTCCTCTGGCATCTCCCCTGCTGGAAAGGGTTCTATGGTGTTTGCGTTTTAAGAAAGTTCCCACAGCAAGGGCACTTGACCCAAGGCGAGTGGGCCACCAAACTATACGCAGGCTACGTACAGAACATGGATGCTCTATTTATCGAACTGCCGGCCTTCGAGCGGCATCGCAAGGACTATCTGAGTGACGAGCTTTTCCACGGTTTTCAACAGGAGTTGATGAAAAACCCGGAAGCAGGAGATGTGATCGAGGGAACGGGAGGGTTACGCAAGGTTCGCTTCGTCGATGAGCGACGAAACAAAGGTAAACGCGGTGGCCTGCGGGTCATTTACTACTGGTGGTCAGGCGGCACGCAATTCTGGTTATTCACCTTGTACGGCAAGCACGAACAGAGCGACCTGACACCACAACACAAGAAAGCCCTTAAATACATGCTGGACAGGGAAATCAAAGCGAGAACACACAATGAAACGTGAAATTTTTTCCGAACTGGTCGAAGGCTTCGATGCGCTGGCCGAAGAACGCCAGGGCAAGATCACCCTGCGTACTCATAAGGCGCAGCTCAACAAGCTCGACCCCCTCACCGCCGAAGAAGTGGTTGCAGTGCGCCAGCAACTCAACCTCTCGCGGTCGGTATTCGCCATGTACCTGCGTACCAACACCCGCACCCTGGAGAACTGGGAACAAGGCCGGGCCAAGCCCAATGCACAGGCTGTCACGTTGATACGACTGGTGGCGCGTTTTCCCGAAACCGTGGCGCAACTGGCGGCACTGGGCTGACCTGCAAACAGGCTCACATGATCGTTCCCACGCTCTGCGTGGGAATGCCACCCGGGACGCTCCGCGTCCTGCTTTAAGCGCAAGATCCGGCACTTGCGCAAGGGGGGCGCGGAGCGTCACGGGATGCTTTCCCACGCGGAGCGGGGGAACGATCAACTGGGCTGACCTGAAACAGCTGCAAAAAAAACGCCCCGAATGTTCGGGGCGTTTTTTATAGTGCAATAACGTCAGAACGCGATACCGACCTTCAAACCATACTCATCACGCTTGAGCTTGGTATTGTCGGCTACATAGGAATCATCATCGAGCTTGTATTCGGTGCGGGTGTAGTAAAGGCCCGCCATCACCGGCAGGTTACCCTTCTGGTTCATCAGCAGGCTGACTTCGGCGTAAGGGTTGGTGCGGTCCTTGAGGTCCACGCTGTCGCTGCCGACGCCGTCCACCTTGAGTTTGGCGCGGCCATCAATGGTATGACGGGCGCCGGCTTCAACGCGCAGGGTCATGTCATCGAACTGGTGGTTGTAACCCAGGGCAGCCTTGGCGAACGGCGACTTGTTGGTGAGCTTCAGGTCGTAGCCATTGGTGTCCGGCTCGTAACGCGTCCAGGTGTAGCCACCGCCGACAATCACGTCGACGAAATTGCGCGCATCCAGCGCGGCGCGCCAGCCGAGGTCGAGGTCGGCCTGGCCTTCCTTGAGCTTGTTGTCGCTCTTTTCGCCGTACTTGGCTTCGATACCGGCCTGGTAGATGAAGCCGGATTCGGCAGTGAGCTTATTGCCGAAGTTGTAGAACAGGCCCGCCTCGGGCATGTGGTCCTTGTCGCTTTCGCTACCGCCTTCGAGCTTGAAGTCGTTATAGCTGCCGAGGATCCCGAAGGTGGAAATCGGGTCGGTCGACGGTGCCGCGAACACCACGCCTGGTGCTGCCACCAGGGCCAGCCACGAGGTGTTCTTGAGGAAGTTTCCGAATAGTTTGGACATCGTTTACATCTCCATTTTTTGAGTGGGCAAAGTATTCAGGAATCAGTTCGAACCTTCGCATTTGCAAAAAGTTCGAACGAATATGCACCAACATGGAGAAAAAACGGTTCAGCGAAGGCTCTAGCTCAAGACTCTTGGCCATTGATGCGGACTGGATGCGTCACTACGCCGCGCGCCCGTGCGAATTGTCATTTTGAATGAACCTTTACGCGCGGCGGCCTATCCATCTATAACAAGACAGGGAGGCAACATGAGTACCGCAAAAATCTACACCATCAACTACCAGCTGCACGGTAAACCCAAGTCTTTTGTAGTGCGCGCCGAGGTGATGAACAGCACCGAAGCCTGGCACTGGGCGGCCGTCGACGCCGACATTGCGCACGTCAGCCGCATCGGCCGCGTGGGGCATGAGCAGGTGAAAAAGACCACTCGGCCCTGGGCGGAAAAATACGGCATCACCGATGTGAGCTGGAACCCTCCAAAATAAACAAAGCCCCGCACATTGCGGGGCCTGGTTTACTTCTTCAAGTCGCCCAACGGATCGTAGGGCGGCTTTTTTTCCGCTTGTTTTTGCTTGTCCAGCGGCGCGATGGCCGGGCCAATGGGATCGACCTGCGGGTCAGCCACATCCGGCGAGTCGGGATCGAATCCCAGCTCATCCTTGCCGGTGGCGTGTTCGTCAGAGCGCGGGCCGTTCGGGGGATTGCTCATACAGACCTCCTTGCTTACAGCGGGCGGGCTTTGTCGTGGAGGTTTTCCAGGTCGTGCTCGACCTGCTCCACGTCTTCGTTGTCCTGGCGCTCGGCCGGGTCGTTGGGGCGCAGCGCATCGTTATCGCGCTCCTCTTCACCGGGGGTGCGCTCAGGATTGGGCGTGCCAGGCGGCGGTTGCTTGTATTCGGACATGATGGCTTACCTCATGGTGACTTCAGAATTTAGAGGAAACACCGTTGGCCATCGTTCAACTTGATTGCGTGAAGCATGAGAAGATGCGCTCCCGTGCTGGAGACCTGACCCGAATGTTCGAACTCAAACCCTGTGACCCCGCCCTCTATCGACAACAAACCCGCCGCAGCACGCTGATCGTCGCCGTGGTATTCCTGGCCGTGGCCATGTTGTTGTCGAGCCTGGCGGTGATGCTGTTCGGTGAACCGGGGGGTGATAACGTGCGCTTCAACGTCGGTGGAGTGTTTGCCGGGGTGTTGATCACCGTCGCTCTGGTGCGCGGCCCCTTCTGGCGCCAGGCCTGGCTGGCACCGGCGGTATACGGCTGGCAGCTCAAGCGCAGCCTGATGAGCGTGACCAATGTGATGCACAAGGTCAGCGAACGGGTGCAGGCCGATGACCCGGACGCTATCAACGTGTTGCGCTTCTACCACTTGGCGCTGACACAGATGCATGCCCTGGATGCCAACTCCAGCGCCCAGGCGCAACTGGTGGATGAGGTCCAGGCGCACAAAGCCAGGATGCAGGCGCTGGGGATCGATACCGAACAAACCCGCCTCGATCCGGCTTGGCTGGAGAGCCTTAAAAACCGCTGAGCAGTGCGTGTGCGCCAGCCACAAGCGCTAAGCCGTTCGTTTATAGGGCAATAAACGCAGGCCACTGGCCACAGCACCGATCAGCGCAAACCCGCAACCCAGCCACAGTGCGCAGGCTGGGCCACTGTCCACGAACAGATGAAAACACAGGGCGACCAGCGAGGCGCCCAGTGTCTGGCCCAGCAACCGCGAGATCGCCACAATGCCACTGGCCCCGCCGCTGCGGGCCAGGGGTGCACTGGTCATCAGCGCCTTGAGATTGGGCGACTGGAAAAAGCCGAAGCCGGCGCCACACAAGGCCATGCGCCAGCCGATATCGAAGGCCGAGGCATCATTGCTCAAGGTCGCCAGCGCGGCCATGCCGACACTGAGCATCAACAAGCCAATACCGCACAGCAAACCCAGTGACACGCGGTCAGCCAGGCGTCCCGCGACCAGGGCCATGACCGCCACCACGGCAGGCCACGGCGTCATCAGAAAGCCGGTCTGCACCTGGCTGTGGCCCAGCGCCGACTGCAACAGGAACGGCAAGGCGACAAACGCCAGGCCCTGGGCACTGAAGGCACAGATCGCGGTCAACGATGACAACGCAAACAGCGGGCGCTTGAACAGGTCGATTGCCAGCATCGGCGCCGGATGCCCGGTCTCGCGGCGCAGCAGTAAAGCGCCGAACACCAGCGCCAGCGCGATCAGGCCCAGGGTCAGCGCGCCCTGTGCGCCATGCACGGCGGCGCCCAGACCCAGGACCAGCAAGGCGAACAAGCCGGCACATAACAGCGCCGCCAACCGATCAAACGCGTGCCCGGTGATCGGCAGCGTCGGTAACGAGCGCAGGCCCAGGCCGAGGGCCAGCAGCCCGAGTGGCACATTTATCAGGTACAGCCAATGCCAACTGGCCACTGAGAGAATCGCCGACGCGGCGGTGGGCCCGAGAGTGAACGCCAACCCCACCACCAGCGAGTTATAGCCCAGGCCACGCCCGAGCATTTTCGCGGGGTAGATATGCCTGAGCAACGCGGTGTTGACGCTCATCAGCGCGGCCGCCCCCAGGCCCTGAGCCACCCGCGCGGCGGTGAGGGTCAGCAGCGAATCGGCAAGCCCGCACAATAACGACGAGACAATGAACAGCAGCAACCCGCCGAGGTATACGCGGCGATGCCCCAGCACATCGCTCAACGAAGCAAACGGCAGCACGGTTGCGATAATCGCCAACTGATAGGCGTTGACCACCCAGATCACCGAGGCCGAGTCAGTACCGATGCCCTGGGCCAGTGTCGGCAAGGCGGTATTGACGATGGCAGTGTCCAGCGTCGCCATGCCGATGCCCAGGGAAAGGGCAATCACGGCCGGCAAGCGTTTATCGAGGGGCAGCCCATCGGCAACAGGAGACATGAACAATCCGCACAGGTGGCAAGGGTGCCTAGAGTACGGCCAGTGCGGATTTTTTTCAGCGTTCGTTGGCTTGCCTGTCAATCTTTTCATGTTGCCAAGGGCTGGCCCGGCCCGGCTCAATAAGTGATTTGCAGCGTGGTAATGGGCGGGTTCGGGCGGCAACGACAGGCTAACTGATCAGCCGCCATCTTCGGATTCCAGGGGCCGATCACGCCGTCGCGCTTGCCGTTGTCATCCACTGAATCCAGCGCCTTCATGACGTTGTCACGTTTGAGCAGCTCGCGGGCCAGTTGGGTTTCATTATCTTTCTGCGCGTCGCCGGTCAGCGAACGTCCCGCCACTTCACGGATTTTATCCGTGGTTGCGTTCGGGGTCGTCGGGTGCTTGAACGCCTGGAAGTTATCGCCAAATGCCTTGGCCAGGTCCGAGTCCGACATCGATGAGTAATCCTTCGGATTCGGACGCGCCGGTGAAACGTTCACGGAAATGCGTGAGACCATCATGATTGAGTGCTCCTGGAAGTGTGCCGAGGTCGCTGTTAAGTGGCCAGCGTCCTCAGGTCAGTTCCAGGGTTCGCACACCTTCAGAACGGCGTTGCCGGTGTGATCGCACTGAGGTCCAGACACCCTTCCTGCAAGGGCGGGCACCAATAGTAGCCACCGGTCAAGGGTGTGCTGATGCGATACAAACCATCGACAATCCCGTCTTCCAGCCCACTCATGCGGCGCAGTTGCGCTTCGAATGCGTCGAAGGAATGCCCGAACGCGAGAAACATCAGCCCCGCCTGGCCGTTCTCGGCCCATGGCATCGAACGACGCACCACGAACGCCTGCGGGGTGAAGCTTTCCTGGGCGGTGCGCTTGGTGTGGGCGGAATCGGGGGCGTCGTCGAGTTCTTCATTGTCGCCATGGCGACGGCCGATGATGTGGTCGCGCTCCTGGGCCGGTAGCGCGGCGAAACCGTCGAGGTCGTGCTGCCACTGCTGGAGGGCGGCGAAGCTGGCGCCGCTGTGGGTGAAGGCCGCTTCGACGGCCGCGTCATCGTGAGGGTTCTCGGTGCCGTCTTCGTAGTCGGTCAAGTCGAAACCGGTCTTGTAGCGAAAGCCTTCGGTCATCTGTACCAGACGCAACGCCGGCGCCAGGGCTTTTTCGAACGCGCGGCTGCGCAACAGCAATTCACCCCGGTCCACGCCATGCAACCACACCCACACAGCCTGCTGGGTGGACGGGTTGTGCGCGCCCGGGCCGCTGATGGCCGGGAAGCTGCGCAACCCTTCGATGCCTGCGCCCAGCGCGTCTACCAGGGGTTTACCGAAGCCGACCACCGCCGCTGAATCCGTCAACTGCACCAGCGCGTCCAGCGCAGCCGGCAAGGCATCCCGGGACTCGAGGGCAAAAAACAGATGGCGTGCCTGCAACGGCACCGGTGTGGCAAGAATGCCCGGCTGGTAGTGACTCATGTGAACTCCTTCAAGAAAGCCGCGCAGTTTATCCCGAAGCACCCGCCATGCGCAGGGGAAAGCGCGCAAGCCTTGCCACAGAGCCCTCGTATGGGTGACTCTCTAGTCAAGATTTGCAACTATTCCAGGGGTAGCGACATGACCACCAGCAACCTGCTCACGCAGCTGTTTCCTGCCTCCACCGCAGAGATTCCCGAACAATTTCGCCTGGCGGCGCCGATTGAACAACGTGATTACCTGGTCGATGGCCAGTTGCGGGTGTGGAACGGCCCGCTGGCCCGCGTGCAAAGCCCTGTGCAACTGGGTGACGAACGCGTGCACATCGGCAGCACGCCGCTGCTGGACGCCGAGACCGCCCTCACCGCCCTCGACGCCGCCGTGCGCGCCTATGACCGGGGCCAGGGTGAGTGGCCGACCCTGCGCGTGGCCGACCGCATCCGGCATGTGGAAGCCTTCCTGCGGCGCATGCGCGAACAGCGCGACGCGGTGGTCAAGCTGCTGATGTGGGAGATCGGCAAGAACCTCAAGGACTCACAGAAAGAGTTCGACCGCACCTGCGACTACATCACCGACACCATCAATGCCCTCAAGGAACTCGACCGCCGCAGCAGTCGCTTTGAGCTGGAGCAGGACACCCTTGGGCAAATCCGCCGCGTACCCCTGGGCGTGGCGCTGTGCATGGGGCCTTACAACTACCCGCTGAACGAGACGTTCACCACGCTGATCCCGGCGCTGATCATGGGCAACACCGTGGTGTTCAAGCCGGCCAAGCTCGGCGTGCTGTTGATCCGCCCGTTGCTGGAGGCGTTCCGCGACAGCTTCCCGGCCGGGGTGATCAACGTGATCTATGGCAGTGGCCGCGAAACCGTGAGCGCGCTGATGGCCAGCGGCAAGATCGACATCTTTGCGTTCATCGGCACCAACAAGGCCGCCAGCGCCCTGAAAAAACTGCACCCGAAACCCCACCGGCTGCGCGCCGCATTGGGCCTGGATGCGAAAAACCCGGGCATCGTGCTGCCCGAGGTCGATCTCGACAATGCGGTCAGCGAAGCGCTCACCGGCTCGCTGTCGTTCAACGGCCAGCGTTGCACGGCCTTGAAGATCCTGTTTGTGCATGAGGATGTGGTCGACCGTTTTATCGAAAAATTCAACGCCAGGCTGGCGACGCTCAAACCCGGCATGCCCTGGGATGACGGCGTGGCGCTGACCCCGCTGCCGGAAGTGGGCAAGGTGGATTACCTCAACGACCTGGTGGCCGATGCCGCGCAGCACGGCGCCCGGGTGGTGAACGCCGACGGCGGTGCGAGCCGTGGGTCATTCTTCTACCCGGCCGTGCTGTACCCGGTGAACCCGCAGATGCGCGTGTACCACGAAGAACAATTCGGCCCCGTGGTGCCGATCGTGCCCTACCGTGATCTGGAGACGGTGATCGACTACGTACTGGACTCGGACTTCGGCCAGCAATTGAGCCTGTTCGGCACCAACGCCGTGGAGATCGGACGGCTGGTGGATACCTTCGCCAACCAGGTTGGCCGGATCAATATCAACGCCCAGTGCCAGCGCGGGCCGGACACCTTCCCCTTCAACGGGCGCAAGAACTCGGCCGAGGGTACGTTGTCGGTACATGACGCGCTGCGCGTGTTCTCGATCCGCACCCTGGTGGCGACCAAGTTCCAGGAGAGCAACAAGGCGCTGCTCGGCGATATCCTGCGCAACCGTGACTCGAGCTTCATCAGCACCGACTACATCTTCTAAGATCACCTCGGTCAAATAGGTGGGAGGGGGCTTGCCCTGATGCCAGTCAGTTAGGACTTTTGTAGGAGCGAGCTTGCTCGCGAAAAACGTCAACGATAACGCGTGCTTTCTGAATGAACGCGGTGCCTGTGAGTTTTTCGCGAGCAAGCTCGCTCCTACAGACGGCTGTGTACGCTTCACTGACATTAGGGCAATCCCCTCTCACATTCGATCGGTTTGCCCTGACTAATGAGGCCCCCTTAATACCGATGAACCTGCCCATTTTTGCCCGGCGCCTGCTGCGCCCCCTGCTCGACCCTTACCGGCGCTATCGCCACGCCAAGCTGATCCACGCCGTGCGCGTGTCCATTGGCTTACTGGCGACGATCCTGCTGACCACCGGCCTCAACCTGCCCCATGGCGAATGGGCGTCGGTGACCATGCTGATCGTGATCGGCGGTTTGCAGCACCATGGCAATATCGGCAAGAAAGCCGTGGAGCGTGCGTACGGTACGCTGATCGGCGCCAGCGTCGGGTTGCTGCTGGTGGTGCAGAAAGCCTACTTCGGTCAGCCCTTCCTGACGTACCTGCTGATGTCGGCGGTGTGTGGGTTCTTTTCCTACCATGCCATCGGCAAGGGCGGCTATATCGCGCTGCTGTCGGCGATCACGGTGTTTATCGTGGCCGGGCACGGCGACAATCCGATTTCGGATGGCCTGTGGCGCACGGTCGACATCCTGATCGGCATCGCACTGGCCCTGGCGTTTTCCTTCGCCCTGCCGCTGTACGCGGTGTACTCGTGGCGCTACAACCTGGCCAGCGCCCTGCGCGATTGTGCGGCGATCTACAGCCGCATCATCAATGGCCAATCCGTCACCGACGATGAGCACCTCAAGCTGCTCAACCGCTTGAACGCGGCGATGCTGCAACTGCGCTCGCTGATGCCGTCGGTGTCCAAGGAAGTGCGGATCTCAATGACCGAGCTGGACAAACTCCAGCGGCACCTGCGCATGTGCATCAGCACCCTGGAAATTCTTGGCAATACCCGACCGGACCCACGCGATGAACACGCCAGCGCACGCATGCGCATGACGCTCAAGGCCGAGCACCGGCAGATCCGCGTTCAGTTGGTAGGCATGGCACGGGCGTTGAAATCAGGCGTCACGGAGCGTCTGGACCGCCCTCAACACACCAATGTTGTCCAGACACCATTGGATGCTCCCGTGTACAGTGCGCTTGACGGTTATCGATTGTTGACCGTGCAACTGGCGGCCAATGTGGATCAGATGCGGCAGCGACTGGCGAAAAGTGCCCCTCGCTGGAAAATTTAGCGTTCGTTATGGGCGTCAGTTTGTCTGCGTTAACGTATTCATACTTTCTCTTACATATTTTTCACGTTTTATTCACAAGCCAGGACGTAGTGTGAAGCCTCATCCGTTACAAACGTTGCATATCAAGCCCGCCGCCCCAGCGGGCTTTTTTTTGCCCTGGATTTGGCTTAGCGCGCAACCTTGGCGGCGGGTGCATTCGCCTGCTCACGAATCGCCCGCTGGGTCTCCAGCACTTTGGCCAACGCTATCTCGGCCTCGGCGCTTTGCTGCGGCACCCGAATCGCCGCCGACACCAGGGTAATCAGCTTGGCCATCACCTCGGCGTCCGTGGCCGGGCGGCCCAGGCTCATGGAGTTCATCAGCAGGCGCAATTCGGTGCCGGCCATCACCCCGGAAATCGCCTTGAGGGCAAATTGCAGGCGCACACCCAATTCGTTGCGCGGCAGGTCCGGCAGCGCCAGGGCAAACGCTTCGAAGAAACGCTGGAACACCGGCTGGTAATGGACCTTGAGGTATTCCTGGATAAAGGGCGAGGTGTCGCTATAGACCCGGCCCAGGAAGCGAATGAATGAACGCCCTTCCCCGCTGGCGGGATCGCTGCGCTCCATCCCCATGGCGGGGGCGAACAGCACACCGAGCAGCGTGTCGCAGTCGAGCGGGCCGTCAGCTTGGGCTTCACAACGCGCCAGCAATTCCAGGCGCTGCTCATTGAGCGGCTCGAGGCGCTGCATCAGCAGGGTTTTCATCAGGGAATCCTTGTCCCCGAAGTGGTAATTCACCGCAGCCAGGTTGACTTGGGCACGCTCGGTAATCTGCCGTAATAAAACGGCGTCATATCCGTACTTAATAAAGAGCGCCTCTGTCGCATCCAGCAGTCGAGTCTTGGTAATGTTTGGAGCGCTGAGTTTCTTCGCAGCCATAAGGGTTCCACGGGGGGGAAATATTGTTTTAAAAAATATTTTGATTTTTTATACCGGGGCCTTCGTTCGAAAGCAAGTAATGACACGGTGCCATATGCTTGAAAGCCTTCGCATACGGCGATGTCGGGGAAGTCCGACGGCCTTTTGCACACCGCGCAATGGGTTTGAAGCGCTTGTTTGAACGCATCAAACCGCTCTAAATCCACCGCTGGCGAAGCGCAATGAACGCGGTTACTATTCAAACAATCTTTTAAAAACAAGAAAATAATCAGTTCCCGACGGGCACTGGCGGCTTCCCGAGTTGTTACAAAGATTTACGGGACAGCACCGCACCGTTGAGACGGCAGGCGTAGTCATGATCACAGAGCCCTCCGCGCACCCCCACCTGATTTCCCTGCAGGGCATCGGCAAAAGCTACCAGCTTGCCGGGCAACACCTGTCCATTCTGAATGACGTGTGCCTGTCCATCGCCAGCGGGGACAGCTGCGGCATTCTCGGCGCGTCCGGCTCCGGCAAAAGCACCCTGCTCAATATCCTCGGGCTGCTGGACCTGCCCAACTGCGGCCAGTACCGCTTCGCCGGTCACGATATTTTCAACAGCAGTCCCGATGAACTGGCGGCGATCCGCAACCAGCAAATCGGTTTCGTGTTCCAGAGCTTCAACCTGCTGCCGCGCCTCAGCGCTCTGGACAACGTCGCCCTGCCCCTCAGTTACCGCGGCGTATCCCGCCATGAATCGGTGGAACAGGCCTTGCGCATGCTTGATCAGGTCGGCCTGGCCGAGCGCGCTCACCACCGCCCGGCCGACCTGTCCGGCGGCCAGCGCCAGCGTGTCGCCATCGCGCGGGCGCTGGTCGGCAAGCCCTCGGTAATCCTCGCCGACGAACCCACCGGCAACCTCGACAGCAGCACCGCCCAGGACATCATGGACCTGCTTCTGGCGCTCAATCGCGAGCAACAGGTGACGCTGATCATCGTCACCCACGATGCGCACATCGCCGAGCGGCTGGAGCGCAAGATCCTGGTGCGCAACGGCGTGGTGCACGAGGCCGAGCGCCTATGAGCCTGCGGGTCGAACAGAGTCTGAGCCAACTGCTGCATGAAGCGTTTATCAGCCTGCGTACCCTGGGCAAACGCTCGGTGCTGGCGCTGCTGGGTATCGTGATCGGCAGTTCGTCGGTGGTCGCCTTGATCAATATCGGCCATAACGCTGCGGTGGATGCCGCCATGATTTTCAAGGACATGGGCACCGACACCCTGGTCGTCCAGTTCCCGCCCAAAGGCAGCGCCAATGTGCCGATGCGCACCCGGCTCGACCTGGGCGCGGTGCGCCAGACCGTACCGGGCATTGCGCACATCGGCGCGCTCAGCCTGTTCAGCGGGCCCATTGTGTTCCATGGGCGCACCGCCAATGCCAACTTCGTCGGCAGCACCCCGGATGTGCAGGCCGCCATGCGCCTGGCGGTGCGTGAAGGGCGTTTCCTGTCGGCCTTCGATGCCAACCAGACCTATGCGGTGATCGGTGACCAGGTCGCCCAGGCCCTCGGCGTACCCGGAGAGCCGCTCAAAACGGGCGACCGCGTGCGCATCAACGACTACTTGTTCCTGATCATCGGCATCCTGCAGAACCAGCCACGCGCGATGCTGATGCCGGTGCAAGCCAATGAATCGCTGTTCATTCCCGCCGAGGGCATGCGGCGTATCTTTGCCAACCCGCAGATCAACAACCTGATCATCCGTGCCCGGCCAGGCCAGGATATGGAACGTGTGGCACGGGACGCCGCCGCCGCGTTGCAACCGCAACTGACCGAGCACAACGTCGACATCACGGTGCCCCAGCAAATGATCGATGGCATGACCCGCCAAAGCCGCACCTTCGCGTACCTGCTGCTGGCCCTCGGCGCGATTTCCCTGGTGGGCGGCGGTGTGGGGGTGATGAATGTGATGCTGATGAACGTGTCCGAGCGCCGTCGCGAGATCGGCATTCGCATGGCCCTGGGCGCTCGGCAACGGGATATCCGCAACCTGTTCCTGCTCGAAGCCGTCACCTTGACCGCCGTCGGCGCGCTGTGCGGCGCGGTACTCGGCATGACCGCCGCCTGGTTCTACGCCTGGCTGTCGGGCTGGGTGTTTGCCCTGGCGGTGGCCGCCCTGCCCCTGGGCGTGGGCAGCACATTGCTGGTGGGGTTGTTCTTTGGCATCTACCCGGCGGTCTCGGCCTCACGCCTGCAGCCGGTGGAGGCCTTGCGCGATGAGTAAATGGTTACTGCTGCTGGCGCTGCTCAGCCTGCCCGCCGGGGCCGCCGAGGTGGTGATCAAACCCTCGGCGCCCAGCACCACCCGCAGCGGCTATGATCGCGGCGTGTCGCTGAACGCCCAGGTGACCACCCTGACCCTGGGCGACGCCGTGTACCTGGGCCTGCGCAACAACCCGGCGATCCGCAGCGCCTACCTGCAGCGGGTCGCGCAGAAGTTCGACCTGCGGGTCGCCGAAGACGTGTTCAACCCCAAGCTCACCCTCAACAGTTACTACCGGGGCACACGCGGTTCCCAGGACAGCGCGCGCAACGCCAACCTGGCGCCGTCCACCAGCCTGCTCGGCGAATACGGCACCCGCCTGAGCATGGCCTGGACCCAGCAACTGAACAACGCCGACCGTGCCGGCCGTTACCGCAGCGACGGCCTTGACCTGGCCATCATCCAGCCGCTGATGCGTGGCGCCGGCTGGGACGCCACCACCGCGCCGCTGCGCCTGTCGCGCCTGGCGGAACAGGCCAACCGTCTCAACCTCAAGGCCACCGTGGCACAAACCATCAGCCAGATCATCGCCACCTACCGCGAGTTGCTGCGGGCCCAGGAGCAGCAGGTGATCGTGCAGGACGCGCTCAAGCGCTCCAACACCTTGCTGGAGGTGAACAAGGCGTTGATCAGTGCCGGGCGCATGGCCGAATTCGAGATCGTGCAGACCGAAGCCGACATCGCCACCCAGCAATTGGGCGTGGAGGAAGCGCAGAACCAGCTCGATACCAGTCGCCTGGCCCTGCTGCGCCTGCTGGCCCTGGACCTGTCCACACCGATTCGCGCCACCGAAGCGCTGGAAGCCCGGCCCATGGAAATCGACAAGCGCCAGGCGTTCAACCTCGCGCAAACCCAGCAACCGGAATACCTTGCGGCCCTGCTCGGCAGCCAGCGGGCCGACCTCAATCTGGTGATCGCCAAGGATTCGGGACGCTGGCAAGTGGACCTGGTGGCGGGCGCGAACCAGGTGCGCGACGCCAACGACAGCGATAATGGCCGCACCCATAACCGCAACTGGGACAGCTACGCCGGCGTGCAGGTGCAGATCCCCATCGGCGATATCAGCACGCGCCAGGCCGAAGTCAGGGCCCGGGTGGATGTCGAGGACCAGGAAATCCGTATCACCGACGCCCGCCAGGAACTCGAGCGCAGCGTCAACGATGTGGTGCGCGACCTTGGCACCCGCTGGCGCCAGTACGAGATCGCCCAGCGCGCCGTGGACCTGTCGCGGCGCAAGATCGAGATTGAACGGGAAAAACTCAGCGCCGGGCGCTCCACCAACTTCCAGGTGCTGAGTTTCGAAACTGACCTGCGCAACGCCGAAAACGCGCGGCTCAATGCGCTGATCGCTTATTTGAACGCTCAGACCCAGCTTGACTTGACGCTGGGCATGACCCTGGAAAGTTGGGAAATCGCCCTCAATGACTACTAATCGCAAACGCCTGCTGGGCGCGGTATTGATCCTGCTGGTGGCAGGCCTCGGGCTGGCCCTGCGCCCCTCGGCCGAAAGTCCGGCCGCCACCGGTGACCAGTGGCTGGCGGTGAAACCCGACCCGCTGGTGCATCAGATCGGCCTGGTGGGCAAGATCGAGCCCGACACCACCGTCACCCTCACCGCACCGTTCGACGGCAATGTACTGGTCAATCTGGTGGAGCAAGGCCAGCGCGTCGAGGCCGGCCAGGTGCTGTTGCGCATGGACCCGGCCACCCTCGAAGTGCAACTGCGCGACGCCCTATCGGCTCAGCTCAAGGCGCGACGCACCGTGCAGGAAATGCAGGACTGGGACAGCAGCGCCGCCGTCAGCCGCGCCCGGCGCAGCCTGCGCACTGCAGAAATGAACGCCGGCAACACCCGGCGCAAGCTCACCGAAAGCGAAAACCTGTTCAAGCGCGGCATCATTCCGCGCAACGAACTCGACGACCTCAAGCAACAGACCCAGCAGCAGCAACTGGACCTGGCAGCGGCGCGCAGTGAACTGCAACAGGCGCTGGAACAGGGCAAGGGCGAATACCGGCAGATCGCCGATATGGAGCTGACCAACGCCACGGTCAAATACGACGCCCTGCACAAGCTGCTCGAGGGCAAGGAGGTCAAGGCGCCCTTCTCCGGCATCGTCGTGCCCGCACCCGGCAACAGCACGGCCTCCCCAAGCGGCGCCAGCAACAACGCACCGGTACAAGCCGGCAGCAAGGTCAGCCAAGGCCAGGTGTTGTTTGGCCTGGCCAATATCGAACGCTTGAAAATCGTCGCCAAGGTCTCCGAACTGGACATCAATCAACTGCACCAGGGCCAGGCGGTGGAGGTGATGGGGGATGGTTTTGACGGTGAGCGGCTGACCGGTTCGGTGAGCGTGGTCAGCGGCCTGGCAATCGCCAATGACAGCCAGGGCAGCGCGCAATTTCCGGTAACGTTGTCGATCCCCAGCCTCACGGCGCAGCAATTGCAGCAAGTGCGCCTGGGAATGAGCGCGCGGTTGACCATTGTGACGTACAACAATGCGCAGGCGATTGTGGTGCCAAGCGAGGCGATCCAGGCGGACAACATCGTCGAGTACCGTGCGGCGATGGACCAGCCGGTGGAACGGGTGAAGGTGACAACCGGGCAATCGACGCCCCAGGGCGTTGAAGTGTTTGGCCTCAAGCCCGGACTGGTGAAAATTTCAAAATAAATGCAGATCCAAATGTGGGAGGGGGCAGGCTCTGATGCCAGTCTGTAGGAGCGAGCTTGCTCGCGAAAAACTCACAGGCACCGCGTTCATTCAGGAAGCACGCGTTATCGTTGATGTTTTTCGCGAGCAAGCTCGCTCCTACACTGGCATCAGAGCCTGCCCCCCTCCCACATTTAAATGTGTGTGAGCCTGGCGGCCAGCGCCTTGGCCTGGATCGCCACATCCGTCACCGCCGTACTCTCCCACCACATCCCGCGCAGCGGCGGGCCCATGGCGAACAGCCGCCCACTCACCTGGCCCTGGGCATCCAGCACCGCGCCTGAAGTGTCCGCCGCAATCCCCAGCGCCAACGGCCCAGGCTGGACCAACCCGCGCTTGAGCAATTGTTGCGGCAACGGCCGGGCCACGCGGCGCCAGTCGTATTCGATGCCGCTGGAGTTGATCAGCGCCGCGCCGGACACCTGTGTGAGGCTCTGCTCGCCGCGATAACGCACGCCAATGGTTACGCCGCTGGCCGAAGGTTCCAGCCCCTTGAACGACGCGGCGTGAATCCGCAACCGCCCCTGCGCGTGCAACCGCTCCACCAACTGCGCACTCAACGGCGGCGAACGGTGGTGATGACTCTCCCACCACGGCCGCACATGGCGCACGAACTGACGCTTCTCGCGTTCGCTCGCCTGGCTCCACAACCGGGCGATATGCACCCGGACCGTGTCCAGGGGCGCCTGCCAATCCACGCCCTGATCGAGCGCCCTGCGGCATTGGCGCCGCACTTCACGCAACAGTTGCCGAGGGCTGCGCAGCGTGTGATCAGCACCGAGAAAATCGTCCCAGCCCGGCGGCTGGCGGCGCACATGGGGCAACAGGCCATGGCGCGAGAACACCTCGATCGGCCCGCGATGCCCGGCGTGTTCCAGGGAGACCACGGCATCCACCATGGTCAACCCGGAGCCGATGATCAGCACGCTCGATTGCGGGTCGAGCCGGGTCATGGCCTGTACATCCCAGGGGTCCAGCGCCGCCGCGTTCACGCCGCTGGATTCGGTCTGCGGCGTACGCGCCGCCGGGAACATGCCGGTGGCCAATACGGCAAAGGCGCCCCGCAGGCGTTCGCCGTTATCCAGGGTCAACAGGACGCCGGCCGCGTCGATGTGCACGTCGACCGCCTCTGCACGGATATGCTCGACGGTGGATGCGGACAGCGCTTCGGCCTGCGCCAGGCGCTGCTGCACGTACAGGCCAAAAATGCCCCGTGGCGGGAACAGTTCGCTGATGGGCACCGGCTGTTGCGCCGACTCCGGCCACCCGCCGGCGCCAATGTAGTTGGTGAGCCATTGGGTCAGGTCATCGGCATTGTCCGGGTCGACACTCATGCGCGCCGCATTGCCGTTCAGGGTGTGACCCAGTTCGACGGCACTGTAGGCCTCGCCGCGCCCCAGTTGCGCACGCGGCTCGATCACCAGCAGGCGCCGCCTGCCCGGCAGGCGCAGCAGTTGCACCGCCAGCATCGTGCCGCTCAGGCCGCCGCCGATGATCAATACATCAGCGTTGCGGATCGATTCACTCATGCACCTTCGCCCTTACTGTTTGCCCAGATAAATGTCATGCAAGTCACCCCGTCCCAGCAGCTCGGCGGCGCTGCCACTCAACACCACTCGCCCAGTATCCAGCACGTAGCCCCGGGACGCATAGGTGAGCGCGACATTGATATTCTGTTCGGCGATCAAAAAGCTCACCTGTTGCTCGCGGTTGAGCTGCGCGATGATCGCGAAAATCTCCTGCACGATCATCGGCGCCAGGCCCATCGATGGCTCGTCGAGCAGCACCAGGGCCGGACGGGTCATCAACGCCCGGCCAATGGCGACCATTTGCTGCTCGCCACCGGAGGTCAGGCCGGCGCGGGTGTGGCGCTTGGTCTTGAGCCTGGGGAACCAGGTGTAGATGCGCTCCAGATCCTCAGCCAGCTCCCTGCGGCTCAGGCGCCGCACAAAGCCGCCGCTGCGCAGGTTGTCTTCCACCGTGAGCTGGCCGAACACATGCCGGCCTTCCAGCACATGCACCATGCCCTGGCGTACCCGTTGGCTGGGCTCAACGCCCGCCAGGTTCAGGCCTGCGTAGTCGATCCGGCCACGGCTGACTTCGGCGCGCTCGGCCCGCACCAGCCCGGAAATGGCCTTGAGGGTGGTGCTTTTGCCCGCGCCATTGGCGCCGAGCAACGCAACGATTGCGCCCTTGGGCACACTCAGCGACACCCCGGCCACCGCCAGGATCGCCCCGTCATAGATCACTTCGATGTCATCGACCGTCAGCAGCGCCGGGTGCCCGGGCTCAGTGGCAGGCTGGCTCATGGTTTATTCATCCCCGCTGCAGGTGCGCGGCGTCAGGTGCTTTTCCTTGGCGAACGCGGCGGATTTTTCATCGATCAGCGGCCGCAACAACGCCCGGTCGGCGGCGATCCAGTCGCTGATCAGTGTCCAGTTGGCACCGTCCCACTGCTGCACTCGCGCCGAACCGCCGCCTTCATGGTCGCGGCACGACAGCTTGAGGTTTTGCATCAGGCCCAGGTAGCCCATGTCCTTGAGACGCGCATCATCAATGTTCAGATGTTCGAGGCCCCAGCGCCCCTCTTCGCCATTGAGCGGGCGCTTGCCAAACTTGGCCTGGGCCGTGCGAATCGCCTCCACGGCCACGGCGGCGTTCACCAGGCCCGAGTTGTAGTAGACGCTGCCGAAATTCTTCAGGTCCTTGAGGTCGCTGTGGCCCTTGTCGAGGACCGACTGTTTGAGGCGCTTGTGGATCTCGAAGTCGCTGCCTGCCGGGTAGGGCGTGAGCGCCAGATAGCCTTTGGCGGCAGCACCGGCCGGCAGCACGTCTTCGCTGGAACTGGCCCAGATATCGCCGATGATATGGTCCACCGGGAAGCCGAAACGCGCCGCCGTCTTCACCGCCACCGGGGTGGACACGCCCCAGGTGCGCAGGAATACCCAGTCCGGATTGGCCTGGCGTACCTGGCGCCACTGCGCCGACTGCTCGTTGCCGGGGTCGGCCACCGGAATCTGGATATTCTCGAAGCCGTACTTGTCGGCGAGCAGCTTCAACGGGCCGAGGGTTTCGCGACCGTAGGCCGAGTCGTGATAGACCGTGGCGATCTTCTTGCCCTTGAGTTTGTCGAAGCCGCCTTCGCGCTCGGCAATGTAGTTCACCAGGGTCGAGGCCTCGCTGTAGAAAGTCAGCATCACCGGGAAGTTGTAGGGAAACACCGTGCCGTCGGTGGCTTCGGTGCGACCGTAACCGAGGGTGATCAGCGGAATCTTGTCCACTTCCGCCCGTTCACTCAGTGCATAGGCTGCCGGCGCGCCGTTGGGCTGGTAGACCGCGACCGGCGCGCCATCCAGGCCATTTTTGAAGCGCTCGTAGCATTCGATGCCCTTCTCCGCGGTCCACTCGGTCTCGCACTCCTGCCAGACCAGCTTCACGCCATTGATGCCGCCCTCGACTTCATTGATATAGCGCAGGTAGTCGATCATCCCGGCCCACACCTGCACGCCGCTTGAGGCATAGGCGCCGACCCGGTAGGTCGCCAGGGGAATGAATTGCTGGTCGGGCGAAGCCACGACCTGGGGCACAACACCGGCCAGGGCCACCAGCGCGAACGCGGTGCCGAGCAGGGAACGTTTCAAGGATGCAGGCATGGAAGTTCTCTTGAGCAAAGGTTAGAAACGCAGCGGCCACTGCCGCAGACGGTCACGCAGGGTGTGCAACAGGCGAATCAAGCCCTCGGGTTCCTTGATCAGGAACACGATGATCAACACGCCAAAAATGATTTTCTGCAGGTTCTGCAACTGCCCCGCGTCGACCGAGCCGCCGAACAGCGCCTGCCCGGCGTGGCTGAGCAGGATCGGCAGCAGGCTGATGAAGGCCGCGCCCACGAAGTTGCCGGCAATGCTGCCCATGCCCCCGATAATGATGATGAACAGGATCTGGAATGAGCGGTTGATATCGAAGCTGCTGGCGCTGGCCGTGCCCAGGTAGGCGAACGCCCACAACGCACCGGCAATGCCTAAGTAGAACGAGCTGACCGCGAACGCCAGGCGCTTGTAGCGCACCACCGGGATGCCGACCACGGCGGCGGCGGTGTCCATGTCGCGGATCGCCATCCAGTTGCGCCCGACCTGGCTGCGCACCAGGTTGACGGCGGTCCAGGTCAACAGCAGCACCGTGACCAGGGTCAGCCAGTAGCGGCCCAACGGCGTATTGAGGTCGTGACCCAACAGCGTCAGCTGCGGTGCGGAGATGGTCCCGGACGAACCATAGTTATAGAACCAGGGGAACTTGACGAACAGCCACTCGAGAAAGAACTGCGCCGCCAACGTCGTGACCATCAGGTAGAAGCCCTTGATCCGCGAACTGGGCAGGCCGAACAACAGGCCCACCAAGGCGCTGATAATCCCGCCGCCCAGCAGCGCCACCGGCAAGCCCAGCTCGGGCAGGCGCAGCAAAAACCCGTAGGTGGCGAACGCGCCCACCGCCATGAAGCCCGCCGCGCCCACCGACGTTTGCCCGGTGTAGCCGGTCAGCAGGTTCAAGCCCAACCCGGCCAGGGACAGCACCAGAAAGGGGATCAGGATCGCATTGAGCCAATAGTCGTTGCTCCACAGCGGCACCACGACAAAGGCCAGGGCCAGCAGACCGAGCAGGCCCCAGGGAACGCGGCGCTGTACCAGCAAGAGCGGCGCGGTTTGAACAATGGGAATCGACATGGTTTCAGACTCGCTCGATGGCACGCTCGCCGAACAGGCCGGCGGGACGGATATACAGGAAGGCCAACGCCAATACATAGGCGAACCACGGCGTGATACCGCCGCCGATCAACGGGCCGATGTACACCTCGGCGAGGTTCTCGGCGGCACCGACGATCAGCCCGCCGACAATCGCCCCGCCTATCGAGGTGAAGCCGCCGATAATCAACACCGGCAAGGCCTTGAGCACCACCAGCGATAACGAGAACTGCACCCCCTGGCGCGCGCCCCACAACAGCCCGGCGACCAACCCGACGATGCCGGCCGCCGCCCAGACGATCTGCCAGATCCGATTGAGGTTGATGCCGATGGACAGCGCCGCCGTGGTGTCATCCGCCACCGCGCGCAGCGACACACCGATGCGGGTCTTGTTGAACAGCAGCGCGAGGATGCTCACCAGCACCACCGCAGCCGCCGCAGCGATCAGGTCGAACTGGCTGAGCATCAGCGGGCCGACAAACAGCGGCACGTCGTCGATGCCCAGGTCCAGCGCACGGACCTGCGAGCCCATCAGGCCCTGGGCCAGGCCTTCGATGATGAACGACAGGCCCAGCGTGGCCATGAACAGGGTGATCTGCGAGCGGTTCACCAGCGGGCGCAGGACCAGCCGCTCGATGAGCAAGGCGCCGACGCTCATCACCACCACCGTCAGCAGCAGCGCCAGGGCAAACGGCACGCCCTGGTCGTGCAGGCTGACGAAGGTCAGCGCGGCAAACAGCAGCATCGCGCCCTGGGCAAAATTGAACACGCCGCTGGCCTTGTAGATCAGCACGAAGCCGATGGCGACCAGCGAGTACAGGGTGCCGGCGAGCAAACCGCCAAGCAGGGTTTCGAAGAAAGAGATCATCAATGCACCGCTCCCAGATAGGCCGCGATCACGTCGGGGTTGGCCTGTACCTGGGCCGGCGTGCCGTCGCCGACTTTGCGCCCGTAGTCGAGCACCACCACATGGTCGGACAGGCCCATGACCACGCCCATGTCGTGTTCGATCAACACCACGGTGGTACCCAGGTCGCGATTCACGTCGGCGACGAAGCGCGCCATGTCCTGTTTCTCTTCGGCGTTCATGCCGGCCATGGGTTCGTCGAGCAGCAACAGGCTGGGCCCGGCGATCAGCGCACGGCCCAACTCCACGCGCTTTTGCAGGCCATAGGACAGGTTGCCCACCAGCACATCGCGATGGGCTTGCAGCTCAAGAAACTCAAGGATGCCCTGCCCGCGCAGGCGAAACGCCTCGGCTTCACGCCGCGCGCGGGGCAGGCCGAGGGCCTGTTCGATCAGGTGGGTGCGCATATGCCGCGACAGGCCGGTGAGGACGTTGTCGAGCACGCTCATTTTCTTGAACAGCGCATTGTTCTGGAACGTACGGCCGATGCCTCTGCGGGCGGCGCCCAGCGGGTCGATCCGCTGCAAGTGTTGCGCCTCGAACACAATCTCACCGGCATCGAAACGGTAGACACCGTTGAGCACATTGAGCAACGAACTCTTGCCCGCGCCGTTGGGGCCGATCAGCGCGCAGATCTCGCCGCGCTGCACCTCGAACGACAGCGCATTGATCGCCTTGACGCCCTTGAACGACAGCGAAATATCGCGTACCTGCAAAATGGCCTGGCTCATGCAATGTCCCGTTTTAATTCGGCCAGCCAGGTGGGCTCGGCGGTGGTTTTAAGCGGCTGCCAGATATAGCCCAGGCGCTGAAACCCGAGCAGCTTGCGCACACGGTTTTTCAGCAACCGGCGCAGACCGCCCTGTGGATGGGCGATGGCCCATTCACACAGGCGTCGGCGCCAGGTGCCCTGGGCGGCGAGGCGGCTTTCGATCTCGTCGGCCAGGTGCTGCAAACGCTCGGGTGACAGCAGCAGGCCGGTGGGGGCGACTTCGCTGCGGTCGCGTCGCGCCGAGGCCAGGGTCTCCGGAAACGCCAGGCCGTGGCCGCTGTTGAGCCATTGCTCCAGCACCACGGCGAGACCGCCTTGCCACTGGGTGCCCTCCTCGCTCCACAACACGGTTTCAGCGCCGGGCTGCCACCAGCGTTGCAGGCGTTGCGCCGGGTCGGACGGGCCGAGCAGTTGAGCGAAGTCCACGCGCTGGGTGAATGCCCAATCGGCTTGCCGACCCTGGACGCAGGCGTGGCTGGGGTGGAGGCGCCAGAGCTGTTGCTCCAGGGCTGGCGGCTCCAGATTATCGGCCAGCGTCAGCACCTGCCCGCCCACGGATTGGGCAGCCAGCGCCAGCAACAGCAGGTTCGGCTCAAATGCGCCGCTGAGCGCCAGCCGCGACTGTTCGCTGAAGCCTTGCTGGCGCAAGCCATCAGTCGCGCGTTCGACGTCACGCAACACATCGATCCAGCGCCAGGCATGCCATTGGCCCTGGCGTTTGTGGCGCAGGGCAACCTGCAAGGGTGTGAGCTGCGCCCAGTGGTGCAGGCGTTCCAGGGCGGCTTTGGGTTCGGGCACGCTCATAGGGATGACTCCTATTGGATGTTTGAGCGTGCGGTGGTCCGCTGGCTGAAATGTTCAAAACGACACAGGGCAAATGTGGGAGGGGGCTTGCCCCCGATAGCGGTATGTCAGTTAAACCACTGTTGACTGACCCACCGCTATCGGGGGCAAGCCCCCTCCCACAAGGGTTTTGTGTGAACCGGACAGGTCGCGGTAGCCGGCGCCGGGGTGATTGGCGCCCAATCTCGGGCCCTCGCCAAACAGCTTCTCGCGCAACGTGCCCTGGGCGTATTCGGTCTTGTACACGCCACGCTTCTGCAGCTCCGGCACCAGCCACTCCACGGCGTCGACAAAGGTCTCGTGGGTCAGCGCATACGCCAGGTTGAAGCCGTCCACATCGGTCTCCTCGACCCACTCCTGCAGCAGGTCCGCCACCGTCTGCGGGCCGCCGACAAACAGCGGGCCGAAGCCGCCGATGCCAACCCAGTTGGCCAGTTCATTCGGCGTCCAGACCTTGTCGGGATCGGCCGTGGAAAAGGCTTCCACCGCCGACTGGATGGCGTTGGTGTGCACATGCTTGAGCGGCTCGTCGGGTTTGAACTGGCTGAAATCGATACCGGTCCAGCCGGAGATCAGCGCCATCGCGCCTTCGTAGCTGACATAGGACTTATAGTCATCGAACTTGGCCTTGGCCTGCGCGTCGGTCTCGCCGACGATCACCGTCTGCAGGTTGAAGATGAGGATTTTGCGCGGATCGCGCCCCGCCTCGGCCGCACGCCGGCGAATATCGGCGACGGTCTTTTTCAGCAGCACCTTGGACGGCGCCGCCACGAACACGCACTCGGCCTGTTCGGCGGCGAATTGCTTGCCACGGCTGGAGGCGCCGGCCTGGTACAGCACCGGCGTGCGCTGCGGCGAGGGTTCGCACAGGTGGATGCCGGGCACCTGGAAGTGTTTGCCCACATGGCGAATCTCGTGAATCTTGCGCGGGTCGCTGAACACCCGGCGCTCGCGATCACGTACTACCGCGCCCTCTTCCCAGCTGCCTTCCCAGAGTTTGTAGCAAACCTGCAGGTATTCCTCGGCATAGTCATAGCGCGCATCGTGTTCGGTCTGGGCTTTTTGCCCAAGGTTCCTGGCGCCGCTTTCCAGATAGGAGGTGACAATGTTCCAACCGACCCGGCCCTTGGTCAGGTGATCGAGGGTCGAGAGCCTGCGCGCGAACGGGTACGGATGCTCGAACGACAGCGACGCCGTCAGGCCGAACCCCAGGTGCTCGGTGACCAGGGCCATCGGTGCGATCAGCGACAGCGGATCATTGACCGGCACTTGTGTCGCCTGGCGGATCGCCGCGTCGCCATTGCCGTTGTAGACGTCGTAGATGCCCAGCACATCGGCGATGAACAGCCCGTCGAATTTGCCGCGCTCGAGGATCTTCGCCAGGTCCGTCCAGTATTCCAGGTCCTTGTACTGCCAGGAACGGTCCCGGGGGTGCGCCCACAAACCGGGCGACTGGTGGCCGACACAGTTCATGTCGAAGGCATTCAGGCGAATTTCGCGAGACATCAAAGCACTCCGTTGAGGTGGTAGTTGCCGACGATCCGGTATTTCACGCGCAGCGGGTCATCGAGCGGCGACGGCAGCGCGGTGCGGTGGCCGGTCAATTCGAACTGCGCATTGCTGGCGGCGATAAGGGCTTCGGCGGCGGCGATCTGTGCCTCGGTGACAGCCACCGGGCTCGGGTCGGTTTCGGCGCGCTCGAACAGGGCCGCAGCCACATCGACACGAATCTGTAAATCGCCGAAGCGGCTGATCACGTAAGGGTCGTCGCTGCGCTCGACAAAGCGGCGGGTGGTTTCCAGCAGTTGGCGTGCGTGGTTCAGTGTGTGGCTCAGTACGGTCATCGGGTCAGCTTCCTCAGTTCCAGGCATGGCGTGCAGGCTTCACGCCGTTGAGCACGAAGTTGCCGATCAGGTGGTATTTCCAGCGCGCCGGGTCGTGCAAGGTGTGGGTGCGCGCGTTACGCCAGAAGCGGTCGAGGTTGTGCTTGCCGGTGACCGAGCGGGTGCCGGCCAGCTCGAAGAGTTTGCTGCTGGCGAGCAAGGCCGTTTCGGCGGACAGCACCTTGGCCTGGGCGACGATCAGCGAGGCGTTGGCGACGGTGTCTTCAGTCGGTTCGGCGAGGGCCAGGTCGACCGCCCTGCCCGCCTTGGCGAGAATCGCTTCGGTGCCGTGCACACGCCACGCCAGGTCGCCAATGGCGGCAATGGTGAATGGGTCTTGCCAGCCGTGATCCTGCTGGCTGTCGATCCAGGGCCGTGCCTGGCGGGCGTGAATCTTCGCCTGCTCCAGCGCGCCCAGCGCAATGCCGGTATCGACTGCGGCCTGGATAATCTGTGAGATCGGGCCGTCGGCGGTGGGTTGATCAAACGCCAGGTGTGCGGGGATGACCGCACTCAAGGGCACGCTCACACCGTCGAGGGTCACGCCACCACTGGCGGTGGTGCGTTGGCCGAAGCCGTCCCAGCTGTCAATCACCGTAAGGCCGGGCGCATCGCGTTCGATAAAGGCAATCAGCGCCTGCCCGTGCTCGTTGTTGCCGACGGTCGGCACGATGTGCGCAAACAACGCGCCGGTGCAGTAGAACTTCTCGCCGTCAACGCGGGCGAAGTCGCCGTCGACGCGAATCTGCGTGTCGAACGTGCCGGCGTTTTTGCTCTTGGCTTCGGAAAAGGCATTGCCGAAGCGATAGCCCGCCAGCACCTTGCCGAAGTAGTGGCGCTTCTGCTCCTCGGTGCCGGTTTGCAGGAGGATATCCACCACGCCGAGATGGTTCTGCGGAATCTGCCCCAGTGAAGGGTCGGCGGCGGAGATCAGCTTGATCACCTCGGCCACGGTCACATACGAAACCTCGGCGCCGCCGTAGGCTTTGGGAATGGTGATGCCCCACAGGCCGCTGGCAGAGAACTCGTCGAGTTCCGCCACCGGCAGGCGCCGCTCACGGTCGCGCTCGCTGGCCTCCAGGGCAAACCGCGCCGCCAGCCGCGTGGCGACCTCGATGGCTTCCGCGTCCGAGCGGATGATATGGGCTGAATGTTGAGGGTGGGCTGACATGGGCCGACTCCAGGCTCCGAATGAATAACGGAGCCTTTGCAGGAGTCGTGCCGTTTATAAATCACCCTGAAAATCAACAGGCTGTAGAAACAAGCGCTGTTTTTCGCGATCTCCGGGCAGCAAAATGTTCAATTGCTGTTGCGCTACCAACAGCTGAACCGGGCGGCGTTTTTATGGAAAGCCTGCAACACGCCGCATCAGATGGTCTGGCTACCAGCGCCAAGTGGCCTGACCTCATACTTGCCCTCGACCACGCTATTGACCGCATGCTCCACCTCAGCCCTCGCCTGTGCTGCGCGCTCAGGGTTATTGGCTTCCCAGCGTTCAATATTTCGCCGCCCGAATTGATCGATAAAGGCGTTCTTCCTGTCGGCCATGATGGTGGTCATTTGTTGTGTGTCAACATTGTGTTCCGGGCTCTTGTCGCGGTACGGGAAGTCCTGACCGCCCGCCACCCAGTTTTCGGTAAAAAATTGCTGGAGTGCGGGCTCGGGCAATACCGATAATCTATAGGCGACTTCAAGAGCAGGCCCGAGCGCCTTTCCGTGGCTCTGGATATTTTTGGCCTCATAGATATCGTTTTCGGTCTTGACCATATCCTTGATGGTGGAAAGAAGCGGCCTGCTGCGCGGGATGGTGCTGATGCCCGTCAGCGAGGGCGGAAAATCGCTGGAGAAGGTGGAATCCTTGCGCTCGAACAAGCTGGTCGATTGCAACGGATTTTCCGGGCGCGCGCCCTGGGTTGCACGTTCAAAGCTCTCCGCCTTGGAAAGCCCGCCAAATCCCAACGTCCCGCTCCCGCCAAAATCAACCGTCATGCCCCTGTATTGGTCGTTGGCCGTGTCGGGTTGAAAATAACCAAAATTGCAAAATGAAAAATTCAGGTAATCCCAGTTATTAATCAACCGCGAGGCAAAGTAGTGCTGCTGCTGTTCCTGCTTGAGTTCTGGCGGCAGCAAGTCATTGAGTTTCTCCAGCACCGAAAACTTGATCAGGTTTTCAGCCTTTACTTTATCCAGCACGCCCGGCGCCTGCCGATGCAGGCCGTCAGGAAAAGCTTGATAAATATCTTCGAGACGGCTGTCCGCTTTGTTATAGGACTGAACGAGCGCATGATAAGAATCGATGACTTTCTTGACGGCTGGCGCGCTGACGAGCGACTTTTCACCTTCGGCCTTGAGTAACTCTGGCATCACCTTGGTATCTAACAGGAATGTACCGAGGTCCTTGAAGCTCGGCTCGACCTTGGACGCAACACACGCAAATTTTGACAAGTCCGCATTCGCGGAAAAGTCCCCTCTGGTGGCTTTATTAAAGTCAAAAAAACCTTCACAACCATTGCACAGCATCATCTTGGGCGCGCCCAAGCCGGTCATCGAGAACAGATTACCCATTACCACTTCTTCAGCGGCGACGTAATTGGTGTAGTAAGGGTTTTTTACGCGATATAGCTCATTATCATGTTCGATAAACTGGGCATCACGCGTGAATAAAATCCCATTACTGCTGCGCTCCACGGGCACTCCACCCGAGAGGTTGACGGGCGCCTTCGGCATCGTCCCGCGAGCGCGCTCTGTATCGGTGTTGGTTGTTGATGTACTCGAAGGCGCGGTCGTCGAGGTATAAGGAACCAATGACGGTGACGTGGAAGAAACTAACATAGCCATGACCTCTGCATAAAATAGACACACTCTAACGATCGCTTCACCCACTCAAAGTCGGCGAAGGGGATTCCAATATCAGCACAGCATTCAATTACTGACCCGACGCATGCTGTATTTACTTTTTCAAGGTTGCTTCCATGGATTGGAAACATAGGTAACAGGAATCCCTTCAAACTGCTTTTTATTCGAAGCCGAATTAAACGACACCCAAAGTCCCGAGCGCGTTTTAGGCATCATCTCCAACACCTTGCCCTTGATAGTGCCGCTGCCAAACGCCTCGTCCTCCAGCACGTCAATAATTTTATCCAGTGCGATACTGCCGGCGTCGGCCTCACCTGCCGGAAGCCGCTGATTCACCCGCACATGAATATGCAGGCCGGCGGTTGAGTCTCCGTAGATCGGGCTGTGCAAATATATTTGCACAGTGTCCTTGCCCGGTTGATAACCGTAAACCTGCTCGATGGAACGCATGCTCACTTCCTTAAAGGATTTAAGCAGGCCAAGGTGTTCTTTTTTAACATCGATGGGATTCACCAAAAACGTGCGCTTTGTACGCCTTTCATATTCGCCTACACGTTCGCGCACATTCACACCCTCACCGGTAATCAGGGGATTTTTGAAAATCTCTTGAAACGCCTGGCGATGTTCAAACAGATCAGGTGGTATCCAGTATCCCACCAGCGCAAAGCCGCCGGTATCACGAGTGCGGGCGCTCAAGTTCAAGGGCTCTGGAAAAATCTCGGGATATTTTTCTATGTATCGCGTATTGGGCATCAATACGATGCCGCCCTGCGAAGTGAACGGCGTTACTGGAAACTGCTCGGGGTGTTGCCGGAAAGCGAGGAACTTTTTGTCGTCAGCCTGCGTAAAAAAATTGTAGATGAAATCAGGCAGCACCTGATTGTGCGTATAGCGAGCGATGCGTGTTTCCAAGCCGGCCTCGGAGACGAGCCCTACTTGAGGCATGTTGTATTTATCGGCGGATTTTTTTGAGCACAATGGGGCTCGGGCCAGGGCGGTTCTATCAACGGGAGGGAGATTGACGCCTTTATCCTCGCGGTAGTTGCGATACCGTAAAGGTGTGGCGAACGTGGCCCGTTTCTTTTCTTCTGCGCCGACCACATGCTCAGCCTCCCAGCTACGCCAGTGTGGCGGGCACTCACTGTTGGACTTGACCGGACTGGCGTGCGTATTGATTAATGACGCATCATTATCTAACGGCGAAGGCGGTCTGGTCATACCAAGTGGGCTTACAGCCATGGGCATCTCCCCTTATTCCAGTGTTCTCCATCTGGAGAACTCGGGAAAAAAGTAATGCACCCAACTTGGGACGTCGCGATGACTAATCCGAGAATCGCGACAGAACTTTCGGTGTTGCTTCAAATCACCACATTGCGAACAAACCGAACAGCCCCGACGCCATCATTGCAATAGACGTGGGTTTGATCGCTGGAAAACATAAAGAACTCACCCGCCGCTATGTGTTTGTTCGTGCCATCCAGCGTCAGGGTCAAACAGCCTTCGAACACAAAGACCTGCACGCTCCAGCCTTGCGGATCAGGTTCAGGACGATAGCGATCACCCGGCTCCAGGCGCATCTCCCACAGTTCGACTTCACGCCGCGCCGTGGCCTTGGCCAGCAACACGGCTTTGCTGCCGGGGATATCACCCGCCCAGGCCAGTTCGTTGATGCGACTGTGGTCGCCGGCGTCCGGCGCCTGGATCAAATCGCTGAACGCCACCTCCAGCGCTTCGGCCACACGGTCCAGGGTGGACAGGCTGACGTTCTTTTCGCCGGCCTCGATGGCCACCAGCATGCGCCGACTGACCCCGGATTTTTCCGCAAGCGCGGTCTGGCTCAGGTCGGCGGCATGGCGCAGGCGCCGAACGTTCTGGCTGACGTGTTGCAGGACCGAAGCCCGGTGTGGATTTTCTTTGTGCACTATATTGCTCAATGGGTAGGTGTGCGCAGTATACTGCCCAGCGTGCGGCGCATTGTGCGGTCCGTGCCTTTCCCTTGCAAGACCGAGCCGCCATGACTGCCCCGAACTCCCCTTCGCGTTTCAATCGCTTCAGCAAAGCCGAATGCATCCTGGTGGTCATCACCATGATCTGGGGCGGTACCTTTTTGCTGGTGCAGCATGCGCTGACCGTGAGTGGGCCGATGTTTTTCGTCGGCCTGCGCTTTGCGGCCGCGGCGATTGTGGTCGGCTTTTTCACCGTGCACACCTTGCGCGAACTGACCCTGCTGGAAGTGAAGGCCGGGGTCTTCATCGGCATGTCGATCATGTTTGGCTACGGCTTGCAGACCATCGGCCTGCAGAGCATTCCGAGCAGCCAATCGGCGTTTATCACCGCCTTGTATGTGCCGTGCGTACCGTTATTGCAGTGGCTGGTACTGGGACGGCGCCCGGCGCTGATGCCGAGTATTGGCATCATGCTGGCGTTTACCGGCTTGATGCTTTTGACCGGGCCGGCGGGCGCTTCTTTCAATTTCAGCCCCGGTGAAATCGCCACGCTGATCTGCGCCATGGCAGTCGCCGCCGAGATCATCCTGATCAGCGCCTACGCCGGCCAGGTGGATGTGCGCCGCGTCACAGTGGTGCAACTGGCTACGGCGTCGATGTTGTCGTTCCTGATGGTGGTGCCGATGGGCGAGGCACTGCCCGGGTTTTCGTGGTTGCTGCTGTTCAGCGCGGTGGGTTTGGGCTTGACCAGTGCGGTGATCCAGGTGGCGATGAACTGGGCGCAGCAGAGTGTATCGCCGACCCGCGCCACCTTGATCTATGCCGGCGAGCCGGTGTGGGCCGGCGTGGTCGGGCGGATTGCCGGCGAGCGCTTCCCGCCGATCGCGATGGCAGGCGCGGCGTTGATTGTGGTGGCGGTGATTGTGAGTGAGTTGAAGACACGCGGACAAAAAGCCGTCGAGTTGCGCGATGAAAGGGAACAGGAACAGCAAGGGTAGGGTCCGAATGTAGCGGTGGCTTGATCGTTCCCACGCTCTGCGTGGGAATGCAGCCCCGGACGCTCCGCGTCCAAGCTCGCAACTTGAGCCCTGCGCCATGGTGACGCAGAGCGTCACAGGAAGCATTCCCACGCAGAGCGTGGGAACGATCTAATGCCAAATGAGCAATTTCAGCCTACCTTGTAGGATCCTGCCACATCTTGCCGTTTGGTGATCGCGAAAGCGGCACGTATGATGCATCCCAAACTCCCGCAGATTAGAAGCCTATGTCCCTGATAGTTCTACTGCTTCTGCCATTCATTGGCAGCTGTCTGGCGGCCTTGCTGCCGCACAACGCACGTAATAGCGAATCCCTGCTGGCCGGCCTGGTGGCTCTGGTCGGCACCGTTCAAGTCGCCCTGCTCTACCCCCAGATCGCCCACGGTGGCGTCATCCGTGAAGAGTTCATGTGGCTGCCCAGCCTCGGCCTGAACTTCGTGCTGCGCCTGGATGGCTTCGCCTGGCTGTTCTCGATGCTGGTGCTGGGTATCGGTACGCTGGTGGCGTTGTATGCGCGTTACTACATGTCGCCGGACGATCCGGTGCCGCGGTTCTTCGCGTTTTTCCTGGCCTTCATGGGCGCCATGCTCGGGCTGGTGATTTCCGGCAACCTGATTCAGATCGTGTTTTTCTGGGAACTGACCAGCCTGTTTTCCTTCCTGTTGATCGGTTACTGGCACCACCGCGCCGATGCGCGACGGGGTGCGTACATGGCGCTGATGGTCACCGGCGCAGGGGGTTTGTGCCTGCTGGCCGGGGTGATGCTGCTGGGGCACATCGTCGGCAGCTATGACCTGGACCAGGTGCTGGTGGCGGGCGATCAGATTCGCGCGCATTCGCTGTACCCGGTCATGCTGGCCCTGGTGCTGATCGGCGCCCTGAGCAAAAGCGCACAGTTCCCCTTCCACTTCTGGCTGCCCCACGCCATGGCCGCGCCGACACCGGTTTCGGCCTACCTGCACTCGGCGACGATGGTGAAGGCCGGCGTGTTCCTGCTGGCCCGCCTGTGGCCGTCGCTGTCCGGCAGCGAAGAGTGGTTCTGGATCGTCGGCGGTGCCGGCGCGCTCACCCTCCTCCTCGGCGCCTACTGCGCCATGTTCCAGAACGATCTCAAGGGCCTGCTGGCCTACTCCACCATCAGTCACCTCGGGCTGATCACCCTGCTGCTGGGCCTCAACAGCCCGCTGGCCGCCGTCGCGGCAGTGTTCCATATCCTCAACCACGCCACCTTCAAGGCCTCGCTGTTCATGGCGGCGGGCATTATCGACCACGAAAGCGGCACGCGGGACATCCGCAAGCTCAGTGGGCTGGTGCGCCTGATCCCGTTCACCGCGACCCTGGCGATGGTGGCCAGTGCCTCGATGGCCGGCGTGCCGTTGCTCAATGGCTTCCTGTCCAAAGAGATGTTTTTCGCCGAAACCGTATTCATCTCGTCGACAAAATGGGTGGAAATCATGCTGCCCGTGATCGCGACCATCGCCGGCACCTTCAGCGTGGCCTATGCGTTGCGGTTCACCGTGGACGTGTTCTTCGGCCCACCGGCCACCGACCTGCCGCACACCCCCCACGAACCGCCACGCTGGATGCGCGCACCGGTTGAACTGCTGGTGTTCGCCTGCCTGCTGGTGGGTATCTTCCCGGCGCAGATGGTCGGCTCGATCCTGGCCGCCGCCGCCTTGCCGGTGGTGGGCGGCGCGCTGCCTGAATACAGCCTGGCGATCTGGCACGGCTGGAACGCGCCGATGATCATGAGCCTGGTGGCGATGTCCGGCGGTGTGGTGCTGTACCTGATGCTGCGCAAGCAACTCAAGCGTGGCCGTTTCACCTACCCGCCGCTGATTGGCTACTTCAACGGCAAGCGCGGCTTCGAGCGTTGCCTGGTGGTGATGATGCGCGGGGTGCGCAAGATCGAAAAACGCATCAGCACCAAGCGCCTGCAAACCCAATTGTTCCTGCTGGTGACCGTGGCGGTGATCGGCGCCCTGATCCCGATGCTCAACAGTGGCCTGACCTGGGGTGACCGGCCGAAGATTCCCGGCTCCATCGTGTTCGTCACCCTGTGGGTGCTGGCGATTGCCTGCGCGCTGGGCGCCGCCTGGCAGGCCAAGTATCACCGGCTGGCAGCCCTGACCATGGTCAGCGTGTGCGGCCTGATGACGTGCATTACCTTCGTGTGGTTCTCGGCGCCGGACCTGGCCCTGACGCAACTGGTGGTGGAAGTGGTCACCACCGTGTTGATCCTGCTCGGCCTGCGCTGGCTGCCACGGCGGATCGAAGAGGTGTCGCCACTGCCCAACACGCTGCGCAAGGCGCGGATTCGCCGGGTGCGCGACTTCCTGCTGTCCACCGTGGTGGGTGGCGGCATGGCGCTGTTGTCCTACGCGATGCTGACGCGCCAGACCCCCAACGATATCTCCTCGTTCTACCTCAGTCGCGCCCTGCCCGAGGGCGGCGGCAGCAATGTGGTGAACGTGATGCTGGTGGACTTCCGCGGCTTCGATACCCTTGGCGAAATCACCGTGCTCGGCGCCGTGGCGCTGACCGTGTATGCCCTGCTGCGGCGCTTCCGCCCGTCGAAAGAAAGCATGGAACTGCCGCCGCAACAGCGCCAGCTGGCGCCGGACGTGGCCACCGACCTGGTCAACCCGCGCCAGGCCAGCGACACCGCCCTGGGCTTCATGATGGTGCCGGCGGTGCTGGTGCGCCTGCTGTTGCCGATCGCGATGGTGGTGTCGTTCTACCTGTTCATGCGCGGCCATAACCAGCCGGGCGGCGGTTTTGTCGCCGGGTTGGTGATGTCGGTGGCGTTTATCCTGCAATACATGGTGGCCGGCACGCAGTGGGTCGAGGCGCAGATGAGCCTGCGGCCGATGCGCTGGATGGGCTTCGGCCTGTTGGCGGCGACGCTCACCGGGCTCGGCGCGTTGTTTGCCGGCTACCCGTTCCTCACCACCCATACCTGGCATTTGAGCTTGCCTGTGCTGGGCGACATCCATGTCGCCAGCGCGCTGTTCTTCGATGTCGGCGTGTACGCCATGGTCGTCGGCTCGACCCTGCTGATGCTCACCGCCCTCGGCCACCAGTCGGTGCGCGCGCATAAACCGAGCAACCAGCCCAAAGCCGTCGTCAACCCACAAGGAGCTGCCGCCTGATGGAAGAAGTCATTGCAATTGCCATTGGGGTCCTGGCGGCCTCCGGCGTCTGGTTGATCCTGCGCCCACGGACGTTCCAGGTGGTGATGGGCCTGTGCCTGTTGTCATACGGGGTCAACCTGTTCATTTTCAGCATGGGCAGCCTGTTTATCGGCAAGGAGCCGATCATCAAGGACGGCGTGCCGCAAGACCTGCTCAACTACACCGATCCCCTGCCCCAGGCGCTGGTGCTCACGGCCATCGTGATCAGCTTCGCCATGACCGCGCTGTTCCTGGTGGTGCTGCTGGCCTCCCGCGGCCTGACCGGTACTGACCATGTGGACGGCCGGGAGCCCAAGGAATGAATTGGGTCAACCAACTGATCGTTGCGCCGATCCTGCTGCCGTTACTGACCGCAGCGCTGATGCTGATGCTCGGCGAGAAACGCCGCCCGCTCAAAGCCAGGATCAATCTGTTCTCCAGCATCATCGGCCTGGGCATCGCCGTATTGCTGCTGTACTGGACACAACAAGGCGGCCCCGGCTCGATCGGCGTGTACCTGCCGGGCAACTGGCAAGTGCCGTTCGGTATCGTGCTGGTGGTGGATCAACTGTCGGCGCTGATGCTGGTGCTGACCGGGATCATCGGCGTCAGCGCGCTGTTGTTCGCGATGGCCCGCTGGGACCGTGCCGGCACCAGTTTCCATGCGCTGTTCCAGGTGCAGATGATGGGCCTGTACGGTGCCTTCCTCACCGCCGACCTGTTCAATCTGTTCGTGTTCTTCGAGGTGTTGCTGGCGGCCTCCTACGGCCTGATGCTGCACGGTTCCGGCCGCGCCCGAGTGTCGTCGGGGCTGCATTACATCGCGATCAACCTGCTGGCGTCGTCGTTGTTTTTGATTGGCGCGGCGATGATCTACGGGGTGACCGGCACGCTGAACTTCGCTGACCTGGCGCTGAAAATCCCGCTGGTGCCGGAGGCCGATCGCGGCCTGCTGCACGCCGGCGCGGCGATCCTGGCCACCGCGTTCCTGGCCAAGGCCGGCATGTGGCCGCTGAACTTCTGGCTGGCGCCCGCCTACTCATCGGCCAGCGCGCCGGTGGCGGCGATGTTCGCGATCATGACCAAAGTCGGCGTGTACACCGTGCTGCGCCTGTGGACCTTGCTGTTTTCCGGCCAGGCCGGCGCTTCGGCGTTGTTTGGCGGTGACTGGCTGGTGTACGGCGGCATGGCGACCATCCTCTGCGCGGCGCTGGCGATGCTCGCGGCGCAACGCCTGGAACGCATGGCGAGCCTGAGCATCCTGGTATCGGCCGGCATCCTGCTGTCGGCCGTGGGGTTTGCCCAGCCCAGCCTGACGGCCGGGGCGCTGTTCTATCTGGTCAGCTCCACCCTGGCGTTGAGCGCGCTGTTTTTACTGGCGGAATTGATCGAACGCTCGCGCTCGGCCAATGACCTGCCGCTGGACGAGGAAATCGACGCCCTGCCCAAGGCCATGGAATCCCTGCATCCACGGCCCGGCGTCAACCTCGACGATGAACAGAAAGCCGTGATCGGCCAGGTGATCCCCTGGACCATGGCGTTCCTGGGCCTGAGCTTTATTGCCTGCGCGCTGCTGATCATCGGCATGCCGCCCCTGTCCGGGTTTATCGGCAAGCTCAGTCTGCTGCATGCGCTGGTCAATCCGCTGGGTCTGGGCAACGCGGTGGATGAACCCATCCGCCCGGCGGCCTGGGGCTTGGTGGCGCTGTTGATCCTGTCGGGGCTGGCCTCGCTGATCGCCTTCGCCCGGCTTGGCATCCAGCGTTTCTGGACCCCGGAAGAACGGCCCTCGCCCCTGCTGCGCCGCTATGAATGTGTGCCGATCTTCCTGCTGCTGGGCCTGAGCATCGCGCTGACCTTCAAGGCCGAGCCACTGATGCGCTACACGCTGGCCACCGCCAAGAGCCTGAACAACCCGGAAAGCTACGTCATGGCGGTGATGGCGACGCGTCCGGTGCCGAGCCCGGAAGCCCAGGCAGCCGCCCTGGAGGTGCAACCATGAAGCGCCTGTTTCCCGCCCCGTGGTTGTCGCTGGCCCTGCTGGGGTTGTGGCTGGTGCTGAACCTGTCCATGAGCCCCGGCAACCTGCTGCTCGGTGCACTGCTGGGCCTGCTTGCACCGCTGATGATGGCGCCACTGCGCCCGCAGCCGATCAGCCTGCGCCGTCCGGGCGTAATCCTGCGCCTGTTCCTGCGGGTGGGCCGCGACGTGATTGTCTCCAACCTGCAAGTGGCCTGGGGCGTCTTGACCTGCGGCTCACGCCCGCCGCGCGCGCGCTTCATCAAAATCCCCATCGACCTGCGCAGCCCCAACGGCCTCGCGGCGCTGTCGATGATCACGACGGTCGTTCCCGGCACGATCTGGTCGGAACTGGCGCTGGACCGCAGCGTCCTGCTGCTGCATGTGTTCGACCTGGACGATGAGGCGCAGTTTATCGAGCATTTCAAATCCGCCTACGAACGGCCCCTGATGGAGATCTTCGAATGAGCGCCCTGCTCTCCAATGCGATCCTGTTGAGCCTGTTCCTGTTCTCCCTGGCGATGGTGCTGACGTTGATCCGCCTGTTCAAGGGCCCGTCGGCCCAGGACCGCGTACTGGCGCTGGATTATCTGTACATCCTGGCGATGCTGATGATGCTGGTGCTGGGCATCCGTTACGCCAGTGACACCTACTTTGAAGCGGCGCTGCTGATTGCGCTGTTCGGCTTTGTCGGCTCGTTCGCCCTGGCCAAATTCCTGTTGCGTGGGGAGGTGATTGAATGATGCCGTTATGGATGGAAGCCGTCGTCGGAATGCTGCTGGTCCTGAGCAGCGTGTTTGCGCTGATAGGGGCGCTCGGGTTGTTGCGCATGAAGGATTTTTTCCAGCGCATGCACCCGCCGGCGCTCGCCTCGACACTCGGCGCGTGGTGCGTGGCGTTGGCATCGATCATCTACTTTTCGGTACTCAAGTCCGGGCCGGTGCTGCACGGGTGGTTGATTCCGATTCTGCTGTCGATCACCGTGCCGGTGACCACCCTGCTGCTGGCGCGCACGGCGCTGTTCCGCAAGCGCATGGCCGGTGACGATGTCCCGGCCGAAGTCAGCAGCCGCCGCTGAGCGCTGAAGAGAACACACTCCAAATGTGGGAGGGGGCTTGCCCCCGATGGCGGTGGGTCAGTTACCGATGAGCTGACTGATCCACTGCTATCGGGAGCAAGCCCCCTCCCACATTTGGAACTGTACTAGGCGAAAGATCGGATTCGCTCGGCCAATTCTGCCAGTTCGGCATCATCCGCCCGCACGTGGTCGTGGGACGAGATATAACCTTCATAAGCCTCAAAAAACTTATCCAATTTCGAGCTAAACGGCTTGAACGCACTGTCCTGCCCCGTCCCATGCATGGGAAACAACTTCGCATGCAGATGATCAACCCCATACCCTTCCAGCATCATCCCCGTACGCGCCACATCGGGAAACGCTCGGTCGATCAGCAAGGCGGTTTTCTTGGTGGCCACGATCAGATCAGCCAGCACCTCATCCGACTGCGCAATCGCATAACTGCCGTAATGTTGCTTGGGGATGACCACGCTAAAGCCTGGGGTGTTGGGGAAAATCGAGAGGAACGCCATGTGATGTTCGTCCTCCCACAGGATATGGGCTGGGGAGGTTTTCACTCCATTTGAATCACCGCCAATTTCGTCTTGGGTTTGGTCGTGTTAACCATCTAAAGCTAGGAGCGAACAAGCGTCAAACTCAATGGGCATTTTGGAAAATATCCTAAAATCTGGATATTGCCGCATCGCCACGCACGGAAATTTCTGACAGCGTTTTAGGGTTGCCGCTGGGAAGCTGGCTGCCTAATCTTCAGTGGTCGCTGTAAATTCAGCGACCGGGTTTCGCAGCCCGGTTAAACTCTAGACGCACAGCGTCCACCTCAAGATAGCGGGCGCTTTTTTATGCCTGATGTTATGGCGGCTGTGCGCGGGATACCTTCGGGTATGCCGGGTGCCTAGAGTCCCGGTCTGCGAACCTGCGTACAGCTGCCACCCCAATATCGTTTCGCAGCGATGGGTGGTGACTCCAATACTCTAGGAGCTCTGCCATGATTAAAGACAGCCCAAATCCGCCGTCAGATTCAACCGCGTTTCACACTGCCGCTCATCGAGCAATAAATCACTACCTGAACCCGTCTGAAAAACCAGATCCATCTGCTGAGGATCATGGTGTGTTTACCGTACGTGAAGGATTAGACGCCGAGACGTTGCTGGTCAACGCGTCGGAGGATCTTGCGTCGGTTCAAGCGCTGGCAAGTCATTTGGCTTTTGAGATCGAAGGCACCACGCGTAGCGTGGCCTTGGGAATTTGCCGGATGCTGGAGGGGATTCAGCTGATGGTGGATAAAACGCTAAACCTCAAAGATATACCCGTTCAAAGATAGATCTGAATCTGAAGACTGAACAAAGTGAGCACGGTCAAAAGTGGGAGGGGGCTTGCTCCCGATGGCGGTGGGTCAGTTGCTGATGAACTGACTGAACTACCGCTATCGGGGGCAAGCCCCCTCCCACATTTGGAGCGAGGTACCGATCAGGCCTGATCAGCCAACCGCCACGTCGTCCCGCCCTTCCCGTCTTCCAGGACCACACCCATCGCAGTCAGTTGGTCACGGATACGGTCGGATTCCGCCCAGTCTTTACCAGCCCGAGCCGCCAGACGCGCCTGGATCAAGGCATCCACTTGCGCCGCATCCACACGCCCTTCAGCGCCGGCTTGCAGGAAGTCATCGGCCTCCATCTGCAACACGCCCAGCACGCTGGCCAGCTCTTTCAAGCGTGCCGCCAAACTTGCCGCTGCGTCGATATCCGTCTCGCGCAGACGGTTGATCTCACGCACCATCTCGAACAACACGGCGCAGGCTTCGGGAGTGCCGAAGTCGTCGTTCATGACTTCGGTGAAGCGTGCCACGAAGGCTTCGCCGCCGGCCGGGGCCACAGCTGGCAAGCCTTTCAACGCATGGTAGAACCGCTCCAGGGCGCCCTTGGCGTCCTTGAGGTTGTCTTCCGAGTAGTTGATGGCGCTGCGGTAATGGCTGGACACCAGCAGGTAACGCACCACTTCCGGATGGTACTTTTCCAGCACGTCGCGAATGGTGAAGAAGTTGTTCAAGGACTTGGACATCTTCTCGCCATTGATGCGGATCATGCCGCAGTGCATCCAGGCGTTGGCGTAAGTCTTGCCGGTGGCGGCTTCGCTCTGGGCGATTTCGTTTTCGTGGTGCGGAAACTCCAGGTCGCTGCCGCCGCCATGAATGTCGAAGGTCTCGCCCAGGCAGCAGGTGGACATCACCGAGCATTCGATGTGCCAGCCCGGACGCCCGGCGCCCCACGGCGACTCCCAGCTCGGCTCGCCGGGCTTGGTGGCTTTCCACAGCACGAAGTCGAGCGGGTCCTGCTTGGCTTCGTCGACTTCGATGCGTGCGCCGATGCGCAGGTCTTCGATCCGCTTGCGCGACAGCTTGCCGTAGCCCATGAACTTGGCGACGCGGTAGTACACGTCGCCATTGCCCGGGGCGTAGGCGTAGCCCTTGTCGATCAGGGTCTGGATCATCGCGTGCATGCCAGGGATGTGGTCCGTGGCGCGCGGCTCCATGTCCGGCTTGAGGATGTTGAGGCGTGCCTCGTCCTCGTGCATCGCAGCGATCATGCGCTCGGTCAGCGCGTCGAACGACTCGCCGTTTTCATTGGCGCGGTTGATGATCTTGTCGTCGATGTCGGTGATGTTGCGCACATAGGTCAAGTCATAGCCGCTGAACCGCAACCAGCGGGTCACCAGGTCGAAGGCAACCATGCTGCGGCCGTGGCCGATGTGGCAGTAGTCGTAGACGGTCATGCCGCACACGTACATGCGCACCTTGTTGCCATCCAGCGGCTTGAAGACTTCTTTGGTCTTGCTGAGTGTGTTGTAGATCGTTAGCACGACAGTTCCTTAAACAGAATCACTGGCCCCACGAATCACGCAAGGTCACGGTACGGTTGAATACCGGCCGACCAGGTTTGGAGTCCTTGATATCCGCGCAGAAGTAACCTTCGCGCTCGAACTGGAACCGGTCTTCCGGCTGTGCGTCGCCCAAAGAGGGTTCGGCACGACAACCGGTGAGCACTTGCAGGGAGTCAGGGTTGATGTTGTCGAGGAAACTGGCGCTGTCTTCGGCCTTTTCAGGATTCGGCGAACGGAACAGACGATCGTACAAACGCACTTCGCACTCGATGCTGGCAGCGGCCGGCACCCAGTGGACCACGCCCTTGACCTTGCGGCCTTCAGGGTTCTTGCCCAGGGTGTCGGGGTCGTACGAGCAGCGCAGTTCGACGATGTTGCCGTCGGCGTCCTTGATCGCTTCATCGGCACGAATCACGTAGCTGCCACGCAGGCGCACTTCGCCGTTCGGCTCCAGGCGCTTGTAGCCTTTTGGCGGCTCTTCCATGAAGTCATCGCGGTCGATGTAGATTTCACGGGCGAACGGCAGCTTGCGCACGCCGAGTTCTTCTTTCTGCGGATGACGCGGCAGTTCGAGGTTTTCGACCTGATCTTCCGGGTAGTTGGTGATCACGACTTTCAGCGGACGCAGCACGCACATGGCGCGCGGGGCATTGGCGTCGAGGTCCTGGCGGATGCTGAACTCGAGCATGCCGAAGTCGACCACGCCGTCGGAGCGGTTGGTGCCGACCATGTCGCAGAAATTGCGAATCGACGCCGGGGTATAGCCGCGACGGCGGAAGCCCGACAGGGTCGACATGCGTGGGTCATCCCAGCCATGCACGTGCTTTTCATCCACCAGTTGCTTGAGCTTGCGCTTGCTGGTGATGGTGTAGTTCAGGTTCAGGCGGCTGAATTCGTACTGGCGCGGCTGGGCCGGCACCGGCAGGTTGCTCAGGAACCACTCGTACAGCGGACGATGGCTCTCGAACTCCAGGGTGCAGATGGAGTGGGTGATGCCTTCGATGGCGTCCGACTGACCGTGGGTGAAGTCGTAGTTGGGGTAGATGCACCACTTGTCACCGGTCTGGTGGTGGTGGGCATGGCGGATGCGGTACATGATCGGGTCGCGCAGGTTCATGTTCGGCGAGGCCATGTCGATCTTGGCGCGCAGTACGCGGGCGCCGTCGGGGAATTCGCCGGCGCGCATACGGTTGAACCAGTCCAGGTTCTCTTCCACCGAACGGTCGCGGAACGGGCTGTTCTTGCCCGGTTCGGTCAGGGTGCCACGGTATTCCTTGGCCTGTTCCGGGCTCAGGTCGTCGACGTAGGCCTTGCCGGCCTTGATCAGCTCGACGGCCCAGTCGAACAACTGGTCGAAATACTTGGAGGCATAGCGCACTTCACCGGACCACTCGAAGCCCAGCCACTTGATGTCGCTTTCGATGGCGTCGATGTATTCCTGGTCTTCCTTGGCCGGGTTGGTGTCGTCGAAACGCAGGTGCGTGACGCCACCGAACTCCTGGGCCAGACCGAAGTTCACACAGATCGACTTGGCGTGACCGATGTGCAGGTAGCCGTTGGGCTCTGGCGGGAAACGGGTGACGATCTGCGTGTGCTTGCCCGAATCCAGGTCCGCCTGGATGATCGGGCGCAGGAAGTTGACCGGGACAGCAGGTCCGGCCTTGGCATTCGGGGTAGGGTCGACAGTGGGCTTGCTCATAGGATCCTTGAACAGACAGGTTCGTGGCCGGATGGGGCCAGATAAAACAAAGGGCTCATAATAGCCGATGCAGTCAAGACACTGACAGGCCGGGACCGAAAACTGCTGTTTAATTACTGCTTTTCTGGCCGGGGCGGTAAAAAACCACCTCGAAATTCCTGCGGGGCACGCTAAACTGCGCGCCTTGGCCGTCGTTTAAGCCAGACAGGTAAGGTGCCCCGGGCACTCAAACCCACGAATTCCCTGAAAAGAGTAGTGAACATGACTCAAGTCAAACTGACCACCAACCACGGTGACATCGTCATCGAGTTGAACGCCGAGAAAGCGCCGATCACCGTCGCCAACTTCATCGAGTACGTCAACGCCGGCCACTACGAAAACACCGTTTTCCACCGTGTCATCGGCAACTTCATGATCCAGGGCGGCGGTTTCGAGCCAGGCATGAAAGAGAAGAAAGACAAGCGCCCAAGCATCCAGAACGAAGCGGACAACGGCCTTTCCAACGACAAGTACACCGTCGCCATGGCCCGTACCATGGAGCCGCATTCGGCCTCCGCGCAGTTCTTCATCAACGTGGCTGACAACGCTTTCCTCAACCACAGCGGCAAGAACGTGCAGGGCTGGGGTTACGCGGTATTCGGTAAAGTCACCGAAGGCCAGGACGTCGTCGACAAGATCAAAGGCGTGTCCACCACGTCCAAAGCCGGTCACCAGGACGTTCCAGCCGAAGACGTCATCGTCGAGAAAGCCGAGATCGTTGGGTGATATTGCTGATTTCAGACTTGCATCTGGAAGAGGAGCGCCCGGACATTACCCGGGCGTTTCTGGATCTGCTCCATGGCCGCGCCCGTGGTGCCCAGGCGTTGTACATTCTGGGGGACTTCTTCGAAGCCTGGATTGGCGACGATGGGATGACCGCGTTCCAGCGCTCCATCTGTGACGCGCTGCGCGAACTGAGCGACAGCGGCACCGCGATTTTCATCATGCACGGCAACCGCGATTTCCTGATCGGCAAGGCGTTCTGCAAAGCCGCAGGCGCCAGCTTGCTCAAGGACCCGAGTGTCGTGCAATTGTACGGCGAGCCCGTGCTGCTGATGCACGGCGACAGCCTCTGCACCCGCGACCTCGGCTATATGAAGCTGCGGCGCATCCTGCGTAACCCGATTGTGCTGTTTATCCTGCGCCACCTGCCCCTGGGCACACGCCACAAGCTGGCGCGAAAGCTGCGCAGCGAAAGCCGTGCACAGACGCGCATGAAGGCCAACGACATTGTCGATGTCACCGCCGAAGAAGTACCGCGAGTGATGCAGCAATTCGGCGTGCGCACCCTGGTCCACGGCCACACCCACCGCCCCGCCATTCATAAGTTGCAGATTGGCGACCAGGCGGCCAAGCGGATTGTGCTGGGGGATTGGGACAAGCAAGGCTGGGCGTTGCAGGTGGATGAGCAAGGCTTTCAACTGGCGGCGTTTGACTTCGTCAATCCGCAGTTGGCCCTTCCCGGCGCTTGATCCGCAACACCACTGATCCCATGTGAACAGAGATCAAACTGTGGGAGGGGGCTTGCCCCCGATGAGGGAGTGTCAGTTGATGCATCTGTGACTGACCCACCGCTATCGGGGGCAAGCCCCCTCCCACAGTTGATTGCGTTCCAATCTGTTCGGATCAGTGGCCGCTTGCTTCCGGCCCGGCTTTCGCGCCAAACGGCGGCTTGGCCAGCCATACCAGCAACAATCCGCAGTTGACCCTGCCTGGCGCTTGATACCTGACAACACACATCCAATGTGGGAGGGGGCTTGCCCCCGATGAGGGAGTGTCAGTTGATGCATCTGTGACTGACCCACCGCTATCGGGGGCAAGCCCCCTCCCACAGTTGATTGCATTTCAGCCCTGGGCAGTCAGTGCCCCGAAGCCGCAGGCCCGGCCTTCGCGGTAAACGGCGGCTTGGCCAGCCACACCAGCAACATCAAGCCCGCGAAGATCCACCCCATCAAGGTGAAATAGTCCACGGTGGACATCATGTAGGCCTGGCTGGTGAGGATCTGGTCCAACTGCGCATACGCTTTGTGCCCCGCCCCGCCGAGGGCCTGTATCGCGTCGCGCGTGGTCGAGTCATAAGTGGTCATGTTCTCGCTCATGTACGCATGGTGCTGGTCGGCGCGGCGAATCCAGATCCAGGTGGTGAGCGAGGCTGCGAAGCTGCCGCCCAAGGTGCGCAAGAACGTTGCCAGCCCCGCGCCGTCGGCAATCTGCTGCGGCGGCAGGTCGGACATCAGGATGCTCAAGGTCGGCATGAAGAACAGCGCCACGCCGATCCCCATGAACAGCTGCACCAGGGCGATGTGGGTGAAGTCCACCTCATTGGTGAAGCCTGCGCGCATGAAGCAGCTCAAGCCCATCGCCAGGAACGACAACCCCGCCAGCAGGCGCAAGTCGAATTTGTGCGCGTATTTGCCCACGAACGGTGACATCAGCACCGGCAGAATGCCGATCGGCGCCACCGCCAGGCCGGCCCAGGTGGCGGTGTAGCCCATCTGGGTTTGCAGCCACTGCGGCAGGATCAGGTTGATGCCAAAGAAGCCCGCGTACCCGCCGATCAACACAATGGTGCCGATGCGGAAGTTGCGGTAGGCGAACAGGCGCAGGTTCACCACCGGGTGCTTGTCGGTCATCTCCCAGATCACGAACACCGCCAGGGCAATCGCCGAGATCACTGCACCGATAATGATGAAGTTGGATTCGAACCAGTCCAGGTCATTGCCCTTGTCGAGGATGATCTGCAAGGCGCCGACACCGACGATCAGGCTCAACAACCCCACATAGTCCATCGGCTGGTAGCTGGTGACCACCGGGCGTTTCTTCAACTGCGCACGCACCACCATCACCGCAAAGATGCCGATCGGCACGTTGATGAAGAAGATCCACGGCCAGCTGTAGCTGTCGGTGATCCAGCCGCCGAGGATCGGTCCCGCAATCGGCGCCACCACCGTGACCATCGCCAATAGCGCCAGCGCCATGCCGCGCTTGGCCGGTGGGTAGACCGCGATCAGCAGCGTCTGGGTCATCGGGTACAACGGCCCCGCCACCAGTCCCTGCAGCACGCGAAAGCCGATCAACTCGGGCATCGAGGTGGAAATACCGCACAGGAACGAGGCCAGCACGAACAGCATGGTCGCCCACAGGAACAGCTTCACCTCGCCGAAGCGTCGGCTCAACCAACCGGTGAGCGGCAAGGCAATGGCGTTGCTCACCGCAAACGAGGTAATGACCCAGGTGCCCTGCTCCGAACTCACGCCCAGGTTGCCGGAAATGGTCGGCAACGCCACGTTGGCGATGGTGGTGTCGAGCACCTGCATGAAGGTCGCCAGCGACAGCCCGATAGTGGCCATCAGCAGGCTGGGTGGGGTGAACGAGGCGTTATTGCTCATCAGCGTTGCGCAGCCTTGGGAGCGGCGACGCTGTTGTCATGGATCAACTGGTTGATCATGGCATCGGCCTCGACCAGTTGGCGGTCATACACAGTGGTGGTGAACGAAGCCTTCTGCGGTGGCTGTTGCGCCAGCACCGGGCCGCTCTGGTCGTGCAGGTCCACATTGACCACGGTGCTCAAGCCCACCCGCAACGGGTGCTTGGCCAGTTCTTCGGCGTTGATATGGATGCGCACCGGCACACGTTGCACGATTTTGATCCAGTTGCCGGTGGCGTTCTGTGCGGGCAACAGGGCAAACGCGCTGCCGGTGCCGGCGCCGAGGCTGTCGACGGTGCCGCTGTACTTCACGTCGCTGCCGTAGATGTCCGACTCGATGTCCACCGGCTGGCCGATGCGCATATCACGCAGTTGGGTTTCCTTGAAGTTGGCATCGATCCACAGCTGATCCAGCGGAATCACCGCCATCAGCGCGGTACCCGGCTGAACGCGCTGGCCCAGCTGCACGGTGCGCTTGGCCACATAGCCGGTGACGGGTGCGATCAAGGTGCTGCGCGCGTTGGTCAGGTAAGCCTGGCGCAGTTGCGCGGCGGCGGCTTGCACATCCGGGTGGGACGAAATCACCGTGTCATCCACCAGGGCGTTGGTGGTTTTCAGTTGCTGCTCAAGGTTGGTCAAGGCGTTCTTCGCCGCGGTCAGGCTGTCACGGGCGTGGGACAGTTCTTCCTGGGAGATCGCGCCGCCCTGGGCCAGGGTCTTGCGGCGGTTATAGTTGTCCTGGGCGGTCTGCACGTCGGCTTTCTGCGCGTTGACCTGGGCTTTCATGCCATCGACGTTGCTGTACAAGCCACGCACCTGGCGCACGGTGCGGGCCAGGTTGGCCTGGGCACTTTGCAGGCCGACGGCGGCGTCGTTGGGGTCAAAGTTGACCAGCACCTGGCCTTCGTGGACCAGGTCGCCATCGTCGGCGCCGATGCTGACCACGGTGCCGGTGACCAGCGGAGTGATTTCCACCACGTTGCCGTTCACATAGGCGTCGTCGGTGCTTTCGTTGAAACGCCCGTACAACTCGTACCAGGCCCACACGCCGACGACACCCAAGATGACGATCAGCGCCAGGCCGATCAGCATGACTTTGCGTTTGCGCGGGTTGTTGTCCTTGGGTTGTTCAGTTGCGTTGTTGCTGTCGGCAGTGGCCATGACAAATACCTCAAATTATTCCGTGCGGGTGGCTGGGGTGGTCGCGGCGACGTTGTGGGCGTTGAATCCGCCACCCAGGGCCTGCATCAATTGAATCGACAGGTCGATCTGCGCAGCATTCAGGGTCGCCAACTGACGCTGGGCCTGCAGCAATTGCTGCTCGATGCTGAGCACATCCAGGTAATTACCGATACCGGAGCTGTAGCGTTGCACCCCGGTGTCGTAGGACTGTTGGGCGATGTCGGCGGCATGTTGCTGCGCCTGGATCTGCCGCCCGGTGTCGCGCAATTGCGACAGGGTGGTGCCGATATCGCCCAGGGCTTGCACCAGGGTCTTGTTGTACTGGGCCACGGCCAGGTCGTAATCGGCGTCGCGGGCATCGAGGTCGGCGCGCAGGCGGCCGCCGTCGAAGATCGGCAGTGATACGGTGGGTGCAATGTTGAAGAAGCGGCTGGCCGAACCAAACATCGCGTCCCCCAGCAACGATTCAGCGCCGGCGCTCGCGCTCAGGTTGAGGTTGGGGTAGAAGCGGGTCTTGCTGGCGGCGATGTCCTTGCTCGCGGCTTCCACGCGCCACCGCGCGGCGATCAGGTCCGGCCGCCGGCCAAGCAACTCGGCGGGCAACACGGAAGGCACGGCGACAGCAGCGGGTTTCAATACCGCCGGGCGGGCCAGTTCGTTGCCACGGTCGGGGCCTTTGCCGAGCAATACCGCGAGGGCGATCCTGGCGCTTTGCAGTTGTTTTTCCGCATCGATCAGTTGCGACTGGGCGCTGGCCTCCAGGCTTTCGGTCTGCTGGTACTGGTACTCGCTGTCGATACCGGAACTCAGGCGGCGCTGACTCAGGTCGAGCATCTGGCGGGTGCGCTTGAGGTCGTCCACGGCCAGGTCACGCACGATGTGCGCCTGGCCCAGGTCGCTGTAGGCCTTGGCCACGTTGGCCGCCAGGGTCAGGCGCGCGGCCTGCTGATCGACTTCGGCGGCGCGGGCCTGGCCCAGGGCGGCTTCCCAGGCAGCGCGTTGGCCGCCCCAGAGGTCGAAGTTGTAGTTGAAGCTGGCGCCGATGTTGCGCACCGTCGAGTAGGCATCGCCCTGCCCGCGCGGGTCCTGGTCCCTGGCCAGGCGCGAACGGCTGACACCGGCGCTGGCATCCACAGTCGGCAGGCGCGCGGCGTTGGCGGCATAGGCTGCTGCTTCGGCCTGATGGGCGCGGGCGCTGGCCACTTGCATGTCGGGGCTGTTTTGGAGGGCTTCCTGGATCAGCCCGTCGAGCTGTGGGTCGCCAAGGCTTTTCCACCAGTCGGCGCTGGGCCAGGCGGCATCCGACAGCGTCACGCCGCTCAAGGACTTGCCGGTTTGCAGGGTGTTGGCGTCCAGGCGTTGACCCTGCGTGTCGAGGCCGCTGTAGTTGGCACAACCGGCCAGCGTCATCGCCGCCAGCACCAGGCTGAGTGCGCGTGTGTTCATTGGTTACCTACCCGCAGGATCGTGATGGGGTCACCCGCAGCGATCAGGATTTTCTTGAGGATCCGTTCCAGGGTTTCCAGCTCGCCCGACTCGAGGACGCCGGCCAGTTGGTTGAGGGCCTGGGCGCCGATCTGCGGCAGCATGTCCGCCAGGCGCTGGCCCTCGGCGGTCAGCACCAGTTGCACCTGGCGGCGGTCCAGCTCGGAACGTTTGCGGCTGAGCAAGCCTTTCTGCTCGAGCCGGTCAAGCATGCGCGTCATCGAGCCGCTGTCCAGGGACAAGTGGCGGCACAATTCGGCCGGGGTGTCGACGCCGAACTGGGCCATGATGATCAACACCTTGAACTGCGCGGCGGTGATGCCGTGGGGTTCCATGTGGGTGTCGATGATGCGGTCCTTGAGGATCGCAGCGCGACCCAGCAACAGGCCGAGATGGCAGTTGTGGAAGTTGTCGGGGGTGAAGTGAGGCATTGAAAGTCACCTTATTACTGCCTAGGCAGTGAATGTGTGACGAGATATTACTGCTTAGGCAGCGAATGTCAAATGGAATAGTTAGGTTGCTTGGTAATTGGCCAAAAGCTTGAGTGAAATAAAGAACCAATGTGGGAGGGTGCGAAATTGCACTCCACTTGACCACCTGATTGCATAGGTACTGACCACTCGTTTGCATTGCACTTGACCAGGCGTTTGCATTCGAACAGACCACCGATTGCATCGAATTTGACCAGCACGCTTAGTAAACATGATCGGTAGAGAGCTGCCCATTGCTGCCGCTGCCGCTGGCGACAGGCAGTCATCGGCCATAAGCAGCCAGTAGCTGTCTTCCACTAATGGCATCAATACCTATCGGCTCCCTATTCAGCTGTAAATGAGCTCGCAAACCTCTCCTTTCCCCTTGAAAGACAATCCAAGAAATGCGATATGACGTTTTGCCATTACTGTCGAGAGAGGGAACCGGTATGCCAAGGGATTACGCGAAATACGTTGAAGATGTAACAGAGGACATCAAAACCTGCATAGGAGATATGGCCTGCCAGCCCATATTGTTCGTAGGCTCGGGCTTCACCAAGCGCTACCTGAAGGGTCCTAGCTGGGAGGAACTTTTGAAGGAGCTAGCGACGCGCTGTCCAGAGATCGCACGACAGTTTGCCTACTACAAACAACGCTACCCCGACTTTGTGGATATTGGTACTGAATTCTCCGACAGATACAACGATTGGGCTTGGGGGGCTGGCCAAGATCAATTTCCAAAGGAGCTGTATGATGAAACGAGCTCGCCGCAGGTCTATATCAAATACACGGTGACGAAGATTCTCAAAGAGCTTCTGACAACGGAAAAGCCAGGCCTATCGGATGAGATCGAATTGCTGAAGAAGATTCGGCCACACTCTGTAATTACCACCAATTACGATGAGCTACTGGAGGGCATCTTCCCCGACTATGAAGCTATTGTGGGACAACGGATCCTTTACGCTAACCATTCGAGTATCGGAGAGATTTTCAAGATCCATGGATGCGTCTCTCAACCCGAAAGTATCGTGCTAACGCGTACTGATTATGAAGAGTTCGTCAAGCGTAAAAAGTATCTCTCTGCCAAGCTTTTAGCTTTTTTCGCTGAACACCCGTTAGTGTTCATTGGCTACAGAGCTGAAGACCCGAACATTAAAACAATTCTTGCAGATATTGACGAGATTCTGTCGGAAGACGGCAAGCTCATCCCGAATATTTACATCCTGGAGTGGGAGAATCGTGACCTCTCTGAAGAGTACCCTCGCCGCGAGAGGCTTATTCCAGTTTCTGATCATCGTAGTGTGATCATAAAAAGTGTCGTCGCTAATGATTTTAGTTGGGTCTACTCAGCTTTCGGAGCAAATGAAGCGCTGAAGAATGTGAACCCTAGATTACTAAGGGCTTTGCTCGCCCGCACCTACCAGCTCGTGCGGACTGACATTCCCAGAAACCCTATTCAGGTCGATTACAAAGTGTTGGCTAACGTGACGGAGGCCGATGGGGAACTCGCTAAACTATACGGAATTGCCGATGGCGCCGACGGCCTAGCATTCAACCTTAACTTTCCATATACATTAACCACTCTGGGTCAGGCAATGGGATACCAAGCCTGGCATGCTTGCGATCGCTTACTGAGAACGATTACTGAAACGACTGGAATTGATCTCAAGAAATTCGATAATAAGTATCACTGCGCGATTATGAACGGGGCAGAAGTTCAGTCCCATCGCTATTCGGAAGCTTGCAAAGATATTTTGGAAAAAGTGCGATCGGGAGAAGAGTACATCGAAGACGTGGAGAAGGAGGCGGAGGCCAAGGGCCATCGTGATTGAGAGTGAAAATTGGGAAAACAGAAAAGGGGGACAGATTTATTTCTAGAAAAAAATAAATCTGTCCCCTTCTCACCGCATGGCACAATCGTTACTCATATGAACACTGAGAGAAATATATGTCTGATTCAGGAAATGTCAAAAACACGATTGATGCAGTCACAGGCCTAGTCAAAGAGGTTCCTATTTATCAAGACTTGCTGCAGCCCTCGGCTCGAGAAATTGGGAAAGGATTACACACTGTAGCTAAGACAGTGAACATCGCATTAGCACCTCTTAGCAGTCTAGTTTGGGGTTATGATCAATTCAGTAGATTTGTGACGACAAAAGTAGCGGAAAAGCTTAAGAATACACCAGTTGAAAACATAATACCGCCTAAGCTTAATGTAGCAGGGCCCGCATTGGATGCCCTTCGATACATTGGTCATGAAGAAGCACTTAGTGATTTATATGCCAATCTTTTAGCTGCAGCTATGGATAAAGCAACAGCAGAATCTTCTCACCCTGCATTCGTTGAGATAATTCGCCAGATGACGGCTGACGAAGCGAAAATAATGAAATTGTTTTTAGAAAGAAATGCTTTTCCAATAATAACTGTTCGGGCAGAAGTGAAAGAAAGCACTGCGGGATACGACCACACATTACTAATAAATTTCCTTGGTGAAGATGCGCAGTGCGAACTACCTAGCATGAGCCCTTACTATATAGACAATTTGCGACGTCTGGGGCTTGTCGAGATTCTGCCTGTATATGGCCTACACGACTCTGATGGATATAGCAGATTGGAAAATTGCGAAGAAACCCAAAAAACACTTCTCGGCATTTCAGAAAAAACCGAATATGAAGCTAGAATAATTCGCGGCGGTGTTAAAATCTCTCCGCTGGGGAGGTTGTTTCTAGATGCATGCATTAAACTAAAAGCCTAGCCGTCCGACACCCGAGGATTTGTGTACACAAATCGAGTTGCCGATTACTACCATTCGCAACCGGCAGCCTTCGGCCAAAATCGGACGCTGCGAGGATGTGTAAACGTGTCTAAATATGCCCGAAAAATTTTTCTTTGTGAATTGTGAGCTATTCGATTTGAGACTTTGAATTCATAGTATAAAATAGATTAGCCAATTTCAACGGCGCTACTTAACAAGAAACTCTAAAAATTTCGCGAGCTGAGATATCGGATAATATGCAGCCTCAGCAATAGCTACCAATGTTTTTTTCATACCAAAGACAGCTTCTATCACTGTAACCAGAGTTAAAATCAGAATCAGGAGATTCGTCTTCTGCTGAGCTATCTCTAGCTCTCCTTGCACATATATCAAATTACCCCAACTTTCATCCTTTTCATAAAAAGCATCTTTATTGTGGAGCGAATCATATTGAAATGTATGGATTTTATTGGCTTGGTCCGTAGCTTGGATGTTTACACTTACCCACGCTCCACCTTTAAATCCTATAGTCATTTTGTCCAGCTCCACCTCTATTTTCTCATTCGGGTTTAAGGGTTTAATGAGTAACGAGTTTGGCGAATCCAAAGTCACATTGTCTGATTTAGAGTGCATTGAGAAATTGGAGATTGTGAACTCTGGCGTGGGTGAGGAACCTATATTTGTCAGACGGAAATAAAGCTCATAAGGTTCACCCTGAGTAAATCTAGTTTTTATTCTACGTTGAAAAAAACGCGGATTTATTTTGCGGGGGCAAAGCTCGACTCTTATTTTATAATCTGGCTTATTTGCATCTTCCATGTTTTTACCTGTTTATGATTGGTGCCACTGTAAGCTCTAAGTATTCACTTGACAATAAAAATATATTGAATCATGTGAAACAGCGGGCTTCCCCGCCGTGGCAGTAGGCCATTATACCGTAACAGCGGTGAAAGTGGCTGAGATTTTTAGTCGTTTGATCAGCCTCCGTTCACTCAGTAGAACCACGGCAAATCGTGATTATGACCGAGATGAAATGAGCTGCGGCGGTACATAGTGCGTTGAATTACTAATATTCGACTTTGCTGACAGCGTGGGGTAAGCGGTATTGAAATGGTACAACGTAGATAAATACGTGATTCGAGAGTGCGTGTAATGTGCCGTTTTGGAGCAATCGTTGGCGTAATAGTAGAGTGCCGGAATGTAAGCTATGCCTGTAAGGTGCCGGCCGATTACCGCCGGTAGCGAACGGCAGCTAATGGCCGTTCTCTGCCGATCGTCACAACGGCGTGTGCTGGTCAAGTCGAATGCAAACGGTTGGTCAGCACGGATGCAAATGGCTGGTCAGTGGCAATGCAAATGAGTGGTCAAGTCCATGCAATTACGCAGGAGGGGGCTTGCCCCCGATGGCGGTGGGTCAGCTACAGATTAGCTGACTGAAAGACCGCTATCGGGGGCAAGCCCCCTCCCACATTTGACCCAGTTGGGTTTAGAAGTCGCGCTTGTAGAAGATATCCAGGGAGCTGGCCACGCCTGTGGCCACTTCCAGGTACACCTTCTTGCTCAGCAAATAGCGCAAGGCGATGGTGTTGGCCGGTTCGAACACCCCTACGCCGTAACGCAGGCTGAGTTTGTCGTTGATCTTGCCGCTGGCGACCACGGCAGTGCTGTTGCCGGTGCCTTGGGTATCCAGGTCGAAATCGCGGATGCCGAGTTTATTGGCGATGTCCGAGGTCACCCCGGCGCTGCCCATCAGGCCCAGGCCCAAGGCGGCTTCGGCAAGCATGTTGTTGTCTTCACCGTTGTTGGTGCGCGAACGTCCCAGCACCAGGTAGGACAGCGCGTCCTCCTGCGCCATGGCGGGCTCGGAGAAGATCTGCGTGGTCGGCTGCTCGGCGCTGCCGCTCAGGCGAATACCGGCGGTCACGGTGCGGGACGATTCGACCACCACACGCACCGCTTCGATATCCAGGAACGGTTGGTCCAACGGCCCGGCAAACAACAGCCGTGCACGGCGCACGTTGAGGCGCTGGCCGTAGGCGCGGTAACGGCCGTCGTTGAGCCACAGCTCGCCACGGGTGTCCATGTTGTCGCCGATATGCACATGGCCCTGCACTTTGGCGGTGAGGCCGAAACCGGCGAAGTTGAGTTGGTCTTCCCCCACTTCCACGTCGATATCCATGGCCATGGCCATCGGCGGTTTGCCTTCTTCGGTCTGGCTGCCGACGATCACCGTGTCATCGGACACCTTGACCGTCGAGGGCGGCAGCTCGTGCACGGTGATATCGCCGCGCGGGATGTGCACCTTGCCGGCAATCGCCAGCTTGTCGTCCTTGAGGCTGATCTTCAGGTCGGGGGCCACTTCCAGCTTGGCATAGGGCTCGACGGTGACCGGCAGTTGCGAGCCCTTGAGGCTGAGGTCGACCACCAGGGCGCGGCCCCAGTCGATCTGGCCCTTGAGGCTGCCCTGCCCGGCCTTGCCGCTGTGCCAGCCGCCGTTAAGCTGCACGCTTTCGCCGGCGATCTGCGCCTGCAGGTTCAGGCCCTCGAGGCTGATGGGCAGTTCAGGACCCGAGACTTCACCGTCCACCAGATTAACGTTGCCGTTAACCAGGGGCGCGAGCAAACCGCCGGAGATGCGGCCATTGCCGTTGAGCTTGCCGTTGAGCTTTTCCACCATCGGCACAAAGGGTCGCGCCACGGCGAGGTCCAGGCCGGTGAGGCTGAAATTGCCGGTGATCGGCTTGTTGGCCGGCAGCGGGTTGATCTGCGCCTGCAGCAGCAGTTCACCGAGCTTGCCGCCACGAAAGTTGAGCTGGGTATCGATGCGCTTGGGGTTGAGGGTGGTTTCCAGCTTCAGGGTGTCGTAGGGGAAATCCAGCCATTGGCCCTTGTCCCGCACCCGCAGGTTGCCGCCACCGGCGTCTACCGAGACCACACCCTTCGGGCCGCTGGCCGGCAGGTCGAGTTGTACGTCGGCATTGAGCCTGCCCTGCCAGGCGAAGTCTTTGGGCAGGAACGCCGCGAGACTGTCGATAGGGAATTGCTTGAGGTGGTAGCGCAGCTTCGGCTCGGGCATCAGGCGCTGGTCTTCGCCACACAGGCTGGCGCCACCGGACACCCAGCAGTGCGCGGCGAAGGTCAGCTTGCCATCGGCCAGGCGCTCGATTTTCGCCGGGGCTTGCAGCCGCCAGTCCTGGCCACCGGCTTGTACGTCACCACTGGCCAGGCGCCCACGCCAGTTGCCGTTGTCGAGGTTGCCGTCCAATGCCAGGGCCAGCTTGAGCAACGGTCCGGCCAGATCCAGTTGAACCTTCTGGTTCTTGATATCGCCCTGGGCGCTGGCGGTGAGCGTGCCGACCTGGGTCTCGCCGCTCTGGATGCCGCTGCCCTTGAGGTCAAGCCTGGCGCGCTGGGCGCTGTCCAGTGTGGCGTCGAGGTTGAGGCTTTGCAGGCGGTTGTCGGCCAATGCCAGTTGCTGGCCCTTGAGGGCAAGCTTGCCTTGGGGCGCCTGCAAGGTGCCGGCGACATCGAGGCGGCCATTGACCTGCCCGCGCAGTTGCGGCCAGAGCTGGGCCAGGCGCGCCAGCTTGATGTCGATCTGCCCGGCCAGGCGTTGCTGCAGGCTGCCGCTGCCGTTGATGCGGTTGTCGCCCAGGCGGATGTCCAGGTTGGCAAGGGTCCATTGCTGCCCCGCGCCTTCGGCCTTGGCTGCAAACACGGCGGCCTGTCCGCGCAGGCGACCCTTGAGGTCGAGGTCGGCGTTGAGCTTGAGCTGCTCGTTCTTGAATTCGCCTTTGCTGCGCAGCGGCCCGGCCAGGGTGCCGGGCAATTCGGCGACCCAGTACGCCGGGTTCAATGCCGACAGGTCCAGCGCGGTGTCCCAGGCGATACCGTCGGCAAACCGTACGTTCAGATGGCCCTCGGCCTTGCCTTGGCCGGCGCTCAATTTCAGTTCGGGCAGGAACACTTGCTTGAGGTCGCCGCTGAACGGCGTGACCACCGTGAAGGCGCCCGCCGGGCCGTCAAGGTCGGCCTTGAGGTTGCCCAGATAGTTGCCATCCTTATAGGAAACTTCACCGTTGAAGGTGCGCAAGGCCACCTGCGGTTCATCGATCAGGGGATAGAGGCGGTGCCAGGGGAAGTCCAACCAGTCGATTTTGGCATCGGCGCTGAAACCTTGCTGCCAGTCCAGGTTGGCGCTGAGCTTGAGGCTTTGCTTGTCGCCGGCATTCAGGTCGAGGCCGGCGATCTGCGCACCCTTGGCGTCGACCTTGCCTTGCAGGAGTAAATCCACCGGGCCTTTTTGCGCCGGTAATACGGCTTTGCCCAGCAATTGATAACCCGCTTTAAGGTCGCCCTTGGCGCTCAGGTCCAACTGGTTGAGTTGCAAGGTGTCGGGCAAATCGGCGCTTGGCTTGAACGCCTCGGAGGTGATGCGCAACTGCGCCGGCAGGTTTTCCGCCAGGGGTTGCAGCTCACCGCTGAGCTTGGCCGGCAGGTAGCCGCTGCTGTCGGCGTCGAGCTTGAGGGTCTTGAGCAAGTCGCCGTCGATGTTGAGCGCGACGGTCCAGGGTGCGCCGCCCGGAGCGTAGGGCAAACTGAGCGTGCCGGTGGCCTTGAGCGGCCAATCGCCTGTGGGTTGCAGCAGGCCGGCGAGGTCCAGCACCAGGTCGTCGCGCTGCAGATGAACGGAGTCGATCTGCATGCCGGCGGCGGTCCAATGCGCCGCCAGTTGCAAGCCCTTGAGTGCTTCACTGCCGTTGAACAGCAGGCTGCCGATACGAACATCGCCCAATTGGATAGCAACCGGCAACTTCAGGTTGGGCAGTTGGATCGGCCCGCTGTCGCTTTCTTCGGTACTGGGTGCAACCGTCAGGCTGACCTGGTCCACATCCAACCGGTTGATGCACAAGGTCATGCGCAACAGGCAACCCGGCGACCAGTCAAACGTCGGCGCATTGAGCTCGACGCGGCTGCCGTCCTGCTGCCACAGCAGGTGGTCGGCGCTCCACTGCCCGCCCAGGCGTCCGTGAAAATTCTCCACGCTCAAGCCCGGCACCTGGCCCAGCACCCAGCGACTGCCGGCCTGGGTACCGAGCAGCGTCCACAGCGTCAACAGCAACAGCGCGAGGACGGCGATCAATGCCAGCCCCGCTATTTTCAAACCACGCATCACAGCTCAGGCCCCATGGAAAAGTGCAATCGAACGCCGCCCGGATCTTCCAGGGCATGGGCCAGGTCGAGGCGGATCGGGCCCACGGGCGAGACCCAGCGCACCCCCACACCCACGCCGGTTTTGAGGCTGGGCATATCCAGGGTATTGAACGAGTTGCCCTGGTCGATAAAGGTCGCGACACGCCATTTTTCGGTGATGGAATATTGATACTCGGCGCTCAGCGCCACCATGTAGCGGCCGCCGATGCGGTCGCCACGGTCGTTTTCCGGCGACAGGGTCTGGTATTCATAACCGCGCACGCTCTGGTCGCCACCGGCGAAGAAACGCAGTGACGGCGGCACCGACTGGTAGCCATTGGTGGCACTGCCGCCCACTTGCGCGCGGCCCAGGAACCGGTGGTTATCCCACAAGGTGGTCAGGCCCTTGATCGTGGCGGTGCCATACAGCAGGTTGGTGTCGGAACCGAGCCCTTCCTTGGCGACTTTGCTGTCGAACATCAGGCGATAGCCGTTGTGCGGATCGATGCGGTTGTCGCTGCGCAGGTAGGAGTAGCTGATGCCCGGCATCACCAGGTTACTCAAGCCCGAGTCATTGCCCAGGCGATACTCTTCACGCTGGTATTTGAGCGAGATGACCCGGGTCCAACCGCTGGGCAACTTGCTGTGCCATTCGGGGCCGAGGGTGAGCAGCTTGCTCAAGGTGTCGGTGTTGGCGATCTCTTCATTCTGATAGCCGCCGGCAAAACGCAATTTGTCGGTGAGCGGAGGGTCCAGCGGAATGTCGTACCACAGGCCGACGTTCTGGCGCGGCGCCGACAACTCGGCTTCCCAGCCATAACTGTGGCCCTGGGGATTGACCCAGTGGCGCGTCCAGTTGGCCTTGCCCCGAGGGCCGACGTCCGTCGAGAACCCCAGGCCCAGGCCCATGGTGCGGGGCTTGCGCGTGTCCAGTTGCACGGCCACCGGAATCACGTCATTGCTTGAGGCTGCGGGGCTGGCGTCCACGCGTACGCTTTCGAAGAAGCCACTGGCTTGCAGGTTCTGGTTGAGTTCGGCGATCAGTTCGGAGTCATAGGGTGTACCTGGCTTGAACGGCACCATGCGCTGCAACAGCTCTTCGTCAAAGGGCGTGTCGCCGCTGAAGCTGACCTTGCCCATGCTGTAGCGCGGGCCGCTGTCGTAAATGAGTTCGATGTCAGCCACGCCCGCTTGAGGGTCTACGGCCAGTTTCTGGTGGGTAAAACGCCCGCTGAAAAAGCCATAGCGCGACGCCTGATTCTGGATCAAACGCTTGGCGTCATCGTAATGCCCGTGATTGAGCACCGCGCCGGGCTTGAGGTCATCACTGGCGGGCACGCGAAAGGCCTTGAGGCTCGCCGCCGGGCCATCGACGCGCAAGATCACGTTGCGCAGATGCACCGGCTCGCCGGGGTCGACGGTCAGGGTCAGGCGCGGGTTCTTGCCGCCCTTCACCTCGCTGGCGATCCGGGGCTGATAGAAGCCCAGCGCCTGGGCCGCTTTGCGCGCCTGCTCTTCGGCACCACGGCTGAATCGCAGCAGGGCTTCTTCGTCACGATCGCCAACACTGCCGATGTAGCCTTCAATGTTGGCTTTCAGCGCGTCATTTGAGGGTTTGATCCGCACGTCCAGTTCGCTTTGCGCCAATGCGCCACAGCTCGTGAACAGCAGGATCAAGCTGCTGGTAAATCTTCCTGGAAACTTCATAGGCGCGGATGCTACACGAGCGAGAGAGGTACTTTGAACTCGGATTTATCTGAATAATTCTGTCTCAGGCCGTTGCAACATGTAACGCCTGGGGATTGGGATGAAAAAACACATGCTCCAGGACAGGTCCTACGGCAATTTCACCGATTTCCTCATAGCCCTGGCGCTTGTAGAAATCCAGGTAACGGGAATTGCCCGTGTCGAGCACCACGCCCGATGAGTGCGGGTCTTCGGCGCACCAGTTATGGACCGCCTCAAGCAACTGTTCGCCATAGTGTTGACCTTGCAACTGCGGATGAATACCGAGCAACGGCAACACATGCACCGACTCACCGGGCAGGCACGCCAGCACGGCCTGATGGTATTCCAGGTAACGCCGCGTACCGCGCACGCCGGTGCTCAACCACATGCGAATCTGCCAGGCCCAGCTCTCGGTGATGCCCAGGCGCCGCTGCGGCGGCGCGATGAGGGCGACGCCAATCAAACGGTCGTTGACGAACAGGCCGATGGCCGGAAGTTTCTGAAAGAAGTGCTGCTTGACCAGCTCGCGCACTGTTGCGCGTACCCGCTGTTCATAACCTGGCCGCTCGGCTTCGAAGATGTAGGCGAAGGTCGGTTCGTGACGGTAGGCCTGGTACAACAGGGAACGCGCTTCGCGGGAATAACCGCTGTTGAGCAGGCGAATCTCGGCAACGGCCGTCGAGGTGTCAGGCATAACAATCAATCTCCTGGACGCCATTCAAAAAGATGGCGTTCTTATGGGTACGAACCTGCGCAGCGCCAGTCGTTCCCAGACATTAGCAGCGCATGCGTCCTACCGCCACGCTGGCCCCCGTCCGACTTGTCGGCTAGCATCGCCCTTTTGCCAGACTGGACCGCCGACCATGAAAATCGTCTCCTTCAATATCAACGGGCTGCGTGCCCGCCCTCATCAGCTGGCGGCGCTGATTGAAAAACACCAGCCGGACGTCATTGGCCTGCAGGAAACCAAGGTCCACGACGACCAGTTCCCGCTGGCCGACGTCCAGGCGTTGGGCTACCACGTGTATTACCACGGCCAGAAAGGCCACTACGGCGTAGCTCTCCTTTCGCGCAAGGAAGCGTTGAGTGTGCACAAAGGTTTTGCCACCGATGAAGAAGACGCGCAGCGCCGTTTTATCTGGGGCACCTTCGCCGACGAGAACGGCAACCCGGTCATCATCATGAACGGCTACTTCCCCCAGGGCGAAAGCCGCGACCACCCCACCAAGTTCCCGGCCAAACAGCGCTTCTATGAAGACCTGCAACAGTTGCTGGAAAGTCAGTTCAGCAATGACCAGGCACTGGTGGTGATGGGCGACGTGAATATTTCCCCGCAAGACTGCGACATCGGCATCGGCGCCGACAACGCCAAACGCTGGCTGAAAACCGGCAAATGCAGCTTCCTGCCGGAAGAGCGCGAATGGATGGCCCGCCTGAAAAACTGGGGCCTGGTGGACAGCTTCCGCCACTTGCACCCTGAGGTGACCGACCGTTTCAGCTGGTTCGATTACCGCAGCCGTGGCTTTGAGGACGAGCCCAAGCGCGGCCTGCGCATCGACGTGATCATGGCGTCCAATGGCTTGCTCCCGCGGGTCAAGGATGCCGGCGTCGATTATGATTTGCGGGCATTGGAAAAGCCGTCGGACCATGCGCCGATCTGGTTGGAATTGAGTTGATTCCTGACACTACTCAGTCAACTTGTGGGAGGGGGCACGCCCTGGCCCTCTTGTAGGAGCGAGCTTGCTCGCGAAAAACTCACAGGCACCGCGTTCGTTCAGTAAACACGCGGTATCGTTGACGTTTTTCGCGAGCAAGCTCGCTCCTACAGAGGGCCAGGGCAAGCCCCTTCCCACACTTAGATCTGTGGGGCGTCAGTCATATTGCTGCAATCCAACTGACTTAATCTCGCAGCACTTCCTTTGGCGCAAAAAGGTGCCGGCATGAGGCTGCGCGTTCTGTTACTGCTGACGCTTTTCCCGTTTTTCGCTGTGTCCGCCCCCCTTCCGCTTCCCGATCAAGGCCCGGCATTGCGTATCCAGGGTTCCAACACCATCGGCGCGGGATTGGGCCCGGCGCTGGTCAAGGGGTTGATGGAGCGCCAGGGATTGCAAGGCGTGCACATCGAACCCGCCGAGGGCGCCAATGAACAGCAGGTGATCGGCAAGACCCGTCAGGGTAAAACCGTGAGCATCGACGTAGCCGCCCATGGTTCCAGTACAGGATTTGCCGCGCTGAAAAACCACAGTGCCGACCTCGCCGCATCGTCGCGCCCGATCAAAGACAGCGAACTGGTCGACCTGGAAACCCTGGGCGACCTGAAAAGCCCGGAAGCCGAACAGGTGATCGCCATCGATGGCCTGGCAATCATCCTCAACCCCCGCAACCCGCTCAATACGCTGGACACCGAGCAACTGGCGCAGATATTCAATGGTCAGATCAGCACCTGGGAAGCCCTGGGCGGCAGTGGCGGCGCCATTCATGTGTACGCCCGCGACGACCGGTCCGGCACCTATGACACCTTCAAGGACCTGGTGCTGAACCGCCGCGACACACCGCTGGTGGCGTCGGCCCGGCGTTTCGAATCCAGTGAAGCGCTGTCCGATGCGGTCAGCCAGGACCCTCAAGGCATCGGTTTTATCGGGCTGCCCTACGTGCGCAAGGCCAAGACGGTGGCGGTTGTCGATGGAGACTCGCAACCGATGCTGCCACTGGGCAGCCTGATCGCCACCGAGGATTACCCGCTGTCACGGCGACTGTACGTTTATCTGCCGCCGGCGACGCAGAATCCTTGGGCCAAGGCACTGGTGGACTTTGCCCAGAGCAGCCAGGGCCAAGCGATCGTGGCGGCCAATGGTTTTATCGCCCAGCACGTGCAGGCAATCGGCGTGGAGCCCCGCGCCTCGATGCCCGAGGATTACCAGGCGATTGTGCGCAACGCCCAGCGTTTGACGGTGAACTTTCGTTTCGAGGAAGGCAGCGCCAGCCTGGACAACAAGGCTCGCCAGGATGTGCAGCGGGTGGTGGCCTACCTGAAAAGCCACGGCAAACTGCACAAGCAAGTGACGCTGGTGGGGTTTGGCGATGCCAAGAATGATCCGCAGCGGGCGGCCTTGCTGTCGAAGTTGCGGGCCATGGCGGTGCGCCGGGAGTTGGTGAAAAGCGGCGTGATACTGCGCGATATTCGCGGGTTCGGCGCACAGATGCCGGTGGCGGCGAATACGGCGGATGAGGGCCGGATCAAGAATCGGCGAGTGGAGGTCTGGGTGTACTGAGGCGGGGTTTTGGGGTGTTCAAGCCGGCCTCATCGGGGGCAAGCCCCCTCCCACACTTGGATTTTTGAATACAGTCAAAATGTGGGAGGTGGCTTGCCGCCGATAGCAGGCGACGCGGTCTCACTGCCCGCCGCGCATCATCTCTTTTGGCACATACTTGCCAATCTCGAACTTGCCGATCGCCGCCCGGTGCACTTCATCCGGGCCGTCGGCCAGGCGCAGGGTGCGCTGCATGGCGTACATATAGGCCAGCGGGAAGTCATTGGACACACCGGCACCGCCATGAATCTGGATGGCGCGGTCGATAACCTTGAGTGCCACGTTAGGCGCAACCACCTTGATCTGGGCGATTTCGCTTTTGGCGACTTTATTGCCCACCGTGTCCATCATGTACGCCGCTTTCAGGGTCAGCAGCCGCGCCATGTCGATTTCCATGCGCGAGTCGGCGATCTTGTCGATATTGCCCCCCAGGCGCGCCAACGGCTTGCCGAAGGCGCTGCGGCTGACCGAGCGTTTGCACATCAATTCCAGCGCGCGCTCGGCCATGCCGATCGAGCGCATGCAATGGTGGATACGGCCCGGACCAAGCCGACCCTGGGCGATCTCAAACCCGCGCCCCTCACCCAGCAGCACATTTTCGTAAGGCACGCGTACGTTGTCGAACAGCACTTCAGCGTGACCGTGGGGCGCATCGTCGTAGCCGAACACCGGCAGCGGGCGCAGGATTGTTACGCCGGGCGTGTCCACCGGCACCAGGATCATCGAATGCTGCTGGTGACGTGGCGCGTCCGGGTTGCTCAGGCCCATGAAGATCAGGATCTTGCAACGCGGATCACAGGCGCCGGAGGTCCACCACTTCTTGCCGTTGATCACCCATTCATCGCCCTGGCGTTCGGCGCGGGCGGCCATGTTGGTGGCGTCCGAGGAGGCCACGTCGGGTTCGGTCATGGCGAAGGCTGAACGAATCTCGCCGCGCAGCAGCGGCTCGAGCCAGCGTTGTTTCTGCTCTTGATTGGCGTAACGCACCAGCACTTCCATATTGCCGGTGTCGGGGGCCGAGCAGTTGAACGGTTCCGGACCCAGCAACGAGCGGCCCATGATTTCGGCCAGCGGCGCGTATTCGAGGTTGGTCAGGCCGGCGCCCAGCTCGGACTCCGGCAGGAACAGGTTCCACAACCCCTCGGCTTTAGCCTTGGCTTTGAGCTCGTCCATGATCGCAGTGGGCTGCCAGCGGTCACCTTCGCTGACCTGGCGTTCGAACACCGGCTCGGCCGGGTAGACGTAAGCGTCCATGAATGCGCTGACGCGTTCACGCAGTTCCTGAACCTTGGGCGAATAGGCGAAATCCATGAGCGGCTCCCTTCTCTGAGAGGTTGTTTAGGTCATGCAATCGATGCTAGAACAGCGTTGATAATTTACCTAGCCTATTCTCGGCGTGTATTAACATTCATCACCGATATATGATTGACGTCTGAAGACGTAAAAAATCGCCACCTGATAATAAGAGCGCAACTCACATGAATCTGAGCAAGGTCGACCTCAATCTCTTTATCGTCTTCGACGCGATCTACACCGAAGCCAACCTCACCCGGGCCGGGCAGATTGTCGGCATCACCCAGCCGGCGGTGTCCAACGCCCTGGCACGCCTGCGCGAGACCTTCAACGACCCGCTGTTCGTACGCACCGCCCAGGGCATGGTGCCCACGCCGATGGCGCAGAACATCATCGGCCCGGTGCGCAACGCGTTGTCGTTGCTGCGGGTTTCCGTGCAAGAGAGCCGGATTTTCAACCCGCAACAGGCGGCCAAGACCTATCGCATCAGCATGACCGACCTGACCGAAGCGGTGATTTTACCGCTGCTGTTCCAACGCCTGCGCCGCCTCGCGCCGACAGTGGTCATCGAGAGTTTCCTGTCCAAACGCCGCGAAACCACCAAGGAACTGGCCGCCGGGCGCCTGGATTTCGCCGTGGATGCGCCGCTCAACACCGACCCGCAAGTGCGTCACGTCAAGCTGATGGAAGACCGCTACGTATGCGCCATGCGCAAGGGCCACCCGATGGCGGGCAAGGACAAATTCACCCTGGATGACTACCTGTCGCTGACCCATATCCATATTTCCAGCCGCCGCAACGGCCTGGGGCATGTCGACCTAGCCCTGGGCAAGATGGGCATCCAGCGCAAAATCGCCCTGCGCTCCCAGCACTACCTGATGGCGTCGCAAGTATTGCAGCAGACCGACATGGTCATGACCGTGCCCGAACGCTTCGCCCGTCGCCATGAACTGCACTGGTTCAACCTGCCCGTCAATGACGTGCCGCCGGTGGAAACCCATCTGTACTGGCATGAAAGCACCGACCAGGACCCGGCGAACCGCTGGATGCGCGAACAGATGATCGAGTTGTGCCAGCAAGTCACCGCCCACGAGAAGAAACTGGATAAGCAACAGGCTTGAAGTTGCAGGAGGCCCCAGTGTGGGGGGGGCCTGCCCCCGATGACCATGATGCCGTAGCGCCCACCGCTAACCACGATGCGAAGCGAGCCGCTCTTGATCTGCTTTTGATTTTAGGCGCCCCGTTAAACCACGCTGGCCGAACGCAGGCTTGAATCCGTGGGTAACCCGGCAGGACGCCGGGTTAGCCGCCCCGCGCCATGGATGGCGCGTGGCGGCGGCCCACGGATTCAAGCCTGCGTTCGGGCACACCGAGCCTAGGCGAGGTGCCGAGTGGTGGGGCAAGAGCGTTTTGCTTACTTTTGCGCTTTTCAAAAGTGAGCCGCCGTCAGGGCGGAACCCTAAGCAGCCGTTACCGCAGAAACAGATATGTACTCGGTCCAATCCAACATCCTGGTCGGCTCTGAGGTCGCCATCGGGGGCAAGCCCCCTCCCACATTTGCACCGGGATCGACACAAAAGCCCGGTCAGCCCCGAGGCCGCCATCGGGCGCAAGCCCCTCCCATATTGAATTGTGGAGCACCAGCGAGGGACCCCTTGACGTTCACGTCAACCTGCCATTAGCTTAGCCCCAGGACTTTCTCGAGCACCCCCATGAGCACCACCTACAGCATCTCCGACCTCGCCCGCGAGCTCGACATCACCACCCGCGCCATTCGCTTCTACGAGGAGCAAGGCCTGCTCGCCCCCGAACGCCGCGGCCAGGAGCGCATCTACTCGGCGCGGGACAAGGTCAGCCTCAAGCTGATCCTGCGCGGCAAGCGCATCGGCTTTTCCCTGGCCGAATGCCGCGAGCTGATCGAGCTCTACGACCCCACCAGCGGCAACCACATTCAACTCAACAGCATGCTGGCAAAGATCGCCGAGCGCCGTGAACAGCTTGAGCAACAGTTGCTGGATATCGAACAAATGAAGCTGGAACTGGACACCGCCGAAGAGCGTTGCACCCAGGCCCTGGCACACACCATGCGCCAGGCCGGCCATTAACCAGAAGGTAACCGCCATGACCCTCCCCTCACACGTACGCCTGGTGGAAGTCGGCCCGCGCGACGGATTGCAGAACGAAGCCCAACCGATCAGCGTAGCCGACAAGGTGCGGTTGGTGGACGCCTTGAGTGCCGCCGGCCTGGGCTATATCGAGGTCGGCAGTTTCGTGTCGCCCAAATGGGTGCCGCAGATGGCCGGCTCCGCCGAGGTGTTCGCGCAGATCCAGCGCAAGCCAGGCGTGACCTATGGCGCGCTGGCGCCAAACCTGCGCGGTTTTGAAGATGCACTGGCGGCCGGGGTCAAGGAAGTCGCGGTCTTTGCGGCGGCGTCAGAAGCGTTTTCCCAACGCAATATCAACTGCTCCATCAGCGAGAGCCTGGAGCGGTTTGCGCCGATCATGGCCGCGGCCCGGCAGCACGGCGTCAGCGTGCGCGGGTATGTGTCGTGTGTGCTGGGTTGCCCCTACGAAGGGGATATTGCTGCGGAACAGGTGGCGGCGGTCGCCCGCGAACTGTATGCAATGGGCTGCTACGAAGTGTCCCTGGGCGACACGATCGGCACCGGCACAGCGGGCGCGACACGGCGGCTGTTCGAGGTGGTCGGCGCACAGGTGCCGCGCGACAAGCTCGCCGGGCATTTCCACGACACCTACGGCCAGGCGATCGCCAACATCTACGCCAGCCTGCTGGAAGGCATCCAGGTGTTCGACAGCTCTATCGCGGGCCTCGGCGGCTGTCCTTATGCCAAGGGCGCGAGCGGTAACGTCGCCACCGAAGATGTGGTGTACCTGCTCAATGGACTGGGGATCGACACCGGCATCGACCTGGAGCGCCTGATTGGCGCGGGCCAGCAGATCAGTCAGGTGCTGGGACGGGCAAGCGGATCGCGGGTGGCGAAGGCGCGTAATCTCGGTTGAGTAGCACAGCTGTGACAATGTGTTACCGCAGCCCGACATAACGGGTAACGCGGGAACATAATCCGCCGCCCATCCAAAAAAATAGACCATGGCAAAAAATCAAGTCATTGATTTTAAAGGACTTTAAAAAGTTGGCACGGCTTCTGCTATCTCTATGGCATAACAAGAATAAAAAGCACCAAACCTAATAAAAATAAGACGAAACGACTCTGACATAACAAAAACAACACGGCAGAGACGCAGCTAACAGATTTTTTTGGAGAAGATGTGCTTTGCAGGGTACGGCGTGCCGAAACCCGCAACCGGTTAGAGAAAAATAAAACTACCTCAGGTAGCTACCCACTGGTTGGATCGTTTACGAAAAAGCAGATCAGCGCTCAAAAAAATACGTTTGCTCTTGACCCCGGATGGGGGTCGCCACAACAGCGGTACGGGTCACGGCTACCAAAAACAACAACAGGCCGCCCCTCAATAATAAAAAAAGAGCACGCAACGACAAATTAAAGGGGACCTTCGGGTCCCCTTTGTGCTTTCTGTGTGTTATTGCGAGAGTGTTTGCAACTCTTCGATTGAGATCTCGCGCATGCGGAACTTCTGGATCTTGCCCGTCACCGTCATCGGAAACGCGTCCACGAACTTGAAATGCCTGGGCATCTTGAAGTGGGCGATGCGGCCCTTGCACCAAGTCTGCAGTTCCAGCTCGCTCGCCACCTGCCCCGGGTGGAACTTGATCCAGGCGACGATTTCCTCACCGTAGCGTTCATCGGGGATACCGATGATCTGCACATCGGCCACGGCCGGATGGGTGAAGAAAAACTCCTCAAGCTCCCGTGGATATACGTTCTCGCCACCGCGAATGATCATGTCCTTGTTGCGCCCGACGATGCTCACATAACCGTGCTCGTCCATGGTCGCCAAGTCGCCGGTGTGCATCCATCCCTCCTCATCGACGGCATCGCGAGTGCCTTCTGGGTTATTCCAATAGCCGAGCATCACGCTGTAGCCGCGCGTGCATAGCTCGCCGATGTCACCGCGTGGCACGGTGTTGCCATCAGCGTCGATGATCCTGTTTTCCAGCTGCGGCTGGGTGCGACCTACGGTGGTCACGCGGCGCTCCAGATCGTCGTCGGCGCCGGTCTGCAACGACACCGGGCTGGTTTCGGTCATGCCATAGGCAATCTGAACTTCGCGCATGTGCAGCTCGCCAATGACCCGGCGCATCACCTCGATCGGGCAGGTTGAGCCGGCCATGATCCCGGTACGCAGGCTGGACAAGTCGAACTCGCCCAGGCGTGGGTGATCGAGCAGCGCGATAAACATGGTCGGTACCCCGTACAGGCCGCTGGCGCGCTCTTCGGCGACGGCGGTCAGCGTCAGCAGAGGGTCGAAGCCGTCATTGGGATAGATCATGGTGGTGCCGTGGGTGATGCAAGCGAGGTTACCCATCACCATGCCAAAACAGTGGTACAGCGGCACGGGAATGACTAAACGGTCCTGCGCGGCAAGCCCGAGGCTTTCGCCGACCATGTAGCCGTTATTGAGGATATTGTGGTGACTGAGGGTAGCGCCCTTGGGGAAGCCGGTGGTGCCGGAGGTGTATTGGATGTTCACGGGTTGGTCGAAGTGCAGGCTGGCCTGGCGACTGTGCAAGTGCCCGGGCGGGACATCGGCACCGAGCGCCGACAGTTGCGACCAGGGCATGAATGCGGGCGGCGGATTGGGGTCCAGGCTGATGAGGCCACGCAGGTCGGGCTTCAGCGCCTGGAGCATGGCGTGGTAATCGGAGGTCTTGAACGCACCGGCACACACCAGCCACTGGCAGCCGGATTGCTTGAGCACGTAGTCCAATTCACTACTGCGGTACGCCGGATTGATATTGACCAGGATCACCCCGAGTTTCGCGCTCGCCACCTGGCAGACCAGCCATTCGGCGCAATTGGGTGCCCAGATGCCCAGACGGTCGCCGGTTTGCATGCCCAGGGCGAGGAACGCCCGCGCGTGCAGATCCACCGTCTCGGCCAGCTCCTGCCAGGTGTAGCGCCGCTGTTGGTGGCGGACCACCAAGGCTTCGCCATCAGGATACTGCGCAACGGTGCGATCGAACGCCTCGCCAATGGTCATGGCCAGCAAGGCTTTGTCCTGGGAGCCACGGCTGTAGCTCGGATTCGGTTGATCCATAACGACCCCGGTTGTCTTTTTTGTAGGTTGACGTAAACGTAAACTACGATTGACAGCGCCGCAACGCAAGCTTACGTTAACGTAAAGGTCAGCGCCCTCCCCCGCGCGTTGCCGACACAACAACAAAAGCTCACATTAAGGTGCCTGTCCATGAGTTACCCGTCCCTGAACTTCGCCCTCGGCGAAACCGTCGACATGCTGCGCGACCAGGTGCAGTCCTTCGTGGCCAAGGAAATCGCGCCCCGCGCAGCCCAGATCGATATCGACAACCTGTTTCCCGCTGACCTGTGGCGCAAGTTCGGCGACATGGGCCTGCTGGGCATCACCGTGCCGGAGGAGTACGGCGGCGCCGGCCTGGGTTACCTGGCGCATGTGGTGAGCATGGAAGAAATCAGCCGTGGCTCGGCCTCGGTGGCGTTGTCCTACGGCGCCCACTCGAACCTGTGCGTCAACCAGATCAACCGCAATGGCACCCACGCCCAGAAACTCAAGTACCTGCCCAAGTTGATCAGCGGCGAGCACATCGGCGCCCTGGCCATGAGCGAGCCGAATGCCGGTTCCGACGTGGTGTCGATGAAACTGCGCGCCGACAAGCGCGGTGACGCCTACGTGCTCAACGGCAGCAAGACCTGGATCACCAACGGCCCCGACGCCCACACCTACGTGATCTACGCCAAGACCGACGTGGAAAAGGGCGCCCATGGCATCACCGCATTCATCGTCGAGCGTGACTGGACAGGCTTCAGCCGCAGCAGCAAGTTCGACAAGCTGGGCATGCGCGGCTCCAACACCTGCGAGCTGTTTTTCGATGACGTGCACGTCCCCGAGGAAAACATCCTCGGCGTGCTCAACGGCGGCGTCAAAGTGCTGATGAGCGGCCTCGATTACGAACGCGTGGTGCTCTCCGGCGGCCCCACCGGAATCATGCAGGCCTGCATGGACCTGATCGTGCCCTACATCCACGACCGCAAGCAGTTCGGCCAGAGCATCGGCGAGTTCCAGCTGATCCAGGGCAAGGTCGCCGATATGTACACCCAGCTCAATGCCAGCCGCGCCTACCTCTACGCGGTGGCCCAGGCGTGCGAGCGCGGCGAGACCACGCGCAAGGACGCCGCGGGCGTGATCCTGTACAGCGCCGAACGCGCCACGCAAATGGCCCTTGATGCGATCCAGATCCTGGGCGGCAACGGCTACATCAATGAATTCCCCGCCGGGCGCCTGTTGCGTGATGCCAAGCTGTACGAAATCGGCGCCGGTACCAGTGAGATTCGAAGGATGTTGATCGGTCGCGAACTGTTCAACGAAACCCGCTGAAGGAGCTGCTCATGGCTACCCTGCATACCCAGCTCAACCCGCGCTCGGCGGAGTTCGCCGTCAACAGTGCGGCGATGCGCCAACAGGTCGACGCGCTGCACGCCCTGCTCGCCCAGGTACAACAGGGCGGCGGCGCCAAGGCCCAGGAGCGGCATACCTCGCGCGGCAAACTGTTGCCGCGTGAGCGCATCAATCGCTTGCTCGACCCAGGCTCGCCGTTCCTCGAATTGAGCCAGTTGGCCGCCCATCAGGTGTACGGCGAAGACGTGCCTGCCGCCGGCGTGATTGCCGGTATCGGCCGCGTGGAAGGCGTCGAGTGCATGATCGTCGCCAACGATGCAACCGTGAAAGGCGGCTCCTACTACCCGTTGACGGTCAAGAAGCACTTGCGCGCCCAGACCATCGCCGAGCAGAACCGCCTGCCGTGCATTTACCTGGTGGACTCCGGCGGTGCCAACCTGCCGCGCCAGGACGAAGTCTTCCCGGACCGCGAGCACTTCGGGCGGATCTTCTTCAACCAGGCGAATATGAGCGCTCAGGGCATCCCGCAGATCGCCGTGGTGATGGGCTCCTGCACCGCCGGTGGCGCCTATGTGCCGGCCATGGCCGACGAAGCGATCATGGTGCGCCAGCAGGCGACTATCTTCCTCGCCGGCCCGCCGCTGGTGAAGGCCGCCACCGGCGAAGTGGTGAGCGCCGAAGACCTCGGCGGCGCCGATGTGCACTGCCGGATTTCCGGCGTGGCCGACCACTACGCCGACAACGATGAACACGCCCTGGCCCTGGCCCGCCGCAGCGTCGCCAACCTCAATTGGCGCAAGCTGGGCGAGTTGCGCCGACGCACGCCCGTCGCGCCGTTGTACAGCGGCGAAGAGCTGTATGGCGTGATCCCGGCCGATGCCAAGCAGCCGTTCGACGTGCGCGAAGTGATTGCACGGCTGGTGGACGGTTCGGTGTTCGATGAGTTCAAGGCGCTGTTCGGCACCACCCTGGTGTGCGGCTTTGCGCACCTGCACGGTTACCCGGTGGCGATCCTGGCCAACAACGGAATCCTGTTCGCCGAAGCCGCGCAAAAAGGCGCGCACTTTATCGAACTGGCCTGCCAGCGCGGGATTCCGTTGCTGTTCCTGCAGAACATCACCGGCTTCATGGTCGGCCAGAAATACGAAGCCGGCGGCATCGCCAAGCATGGCGCCAAGCTGGTGACAGCAGTGGCCTGCGCCAAGGTGCCGAAGTTCACGGTGATCATCGGCGGCAGTTTCGGTGCCGGCAACTACGGCATGTGCGGTCGTGCCTATGACCCGCGCTTTTTGTGGATGTGGCCCAACGCACGCATCGGCGTGATGGGCGCCGAACAGGCCGCTGGCGTGCTGGTGCAGGTCAAGCGCGAGCAGGCCGAGCGCGCCGGCAACCCGTTCAGTGCCGAGGAAGAATCGGCGATCAAGCAGCCGATCCTCGACCAGTACGAAACCCAGGGCCATCCGTACTATTCCAGCGCACGCCTGTGGGATGACGGCGTCATCGACCCGTTGCAGACCCGCGACGTGCTGGCCCTGGCGTTGTCCGCTGCACTCAATGCGCCTATCGAGCCGAGCCGCTTCGGCGTATTCCGCATGTAATCGGAGCTGTATTCCATGAGCGATTTCAACACCCTCGAACTGATCACCGACAGCCGTGGCTTTGCCACGCTGTGGCTCAGTCGTGAAGCCAAGAACAACGCGTTCAACGCCCAGATGATCCGCGAACTGATCATCGCCCTCGACCACGTACAGGGCGACCCGTCCCTGCGCTTTCTGGTGTTGCGCGGGCGCGGCAAGCACTTCAGCGCCGGCGCCGACCTGGCCTGGATGCAGCAGTCGGCCGAGCTGGATTACCACACCAACCTGGACGACGCCCGGGAACTGGCCGAGTTGATGTACAACCTGGCCAAGCTGAAAATCCCCACCCTGGCGGTGGTACAAGGCGCCGCTTACGGCGGCGCGCTGGGCTTGATCAGTTGCTGCGACATGGCGATTGGCGCCGATGACGCGCAGTTCTGTCTGTCGGAAGTGCGTATCGGCCTGGCACCGGCGGTGATCAGCCCATTCGTGGTGCAGGCCATCGGTGAACGCGCAGCCCGTCGCTATGCGTTGACGGCCGAGCGGTTCGACGGCCAGCGTGCGCGAGATATCGGCCTGTTGGCGGAAAGCTACCCGCTCGAGACGTTGGAGCAACGGGTGGATGAGTGGATCGCCAACCTGCTGCACAACAGCCCGGCGGCGATGCGTTCGAGCAAAGACTTATTGCGTGAGGTGGGCAGCGGTGCCCTTACCCCGGCGCTGCGGCGTTACTGTGAAAACGCCATCGCGCGAATTCGGGTCAGTGCCGAGGGCCAGGAAGGCTTGCGCGCCTTTCTGCAAAAACGCGCACCCAGCTGGCAATCCAAGGAGCCGCACCCATGAGCCCACTGACAAGCGTGCTGGTGGCCAACCGTGGCGAAATCGCCTGCCGAATCATGCGCACCGCCAAGGCGATGGGCCTGACCACCGTGGCCGTGCACAGTGCAATCGACCGTGATGCGCGGCACAGCCGCGAAGCCGATATTCGTGTCGACTTGGGCGGCAGCAAGGCCACTGACAGTTACCTGCAGATCGACAAACTGATCGCCGCCGCCCACGCCAGCGGCGCCCAGGCGATTCATCCAGGCTACGGGTTTCTATCGGAAAACGCCGGGTTCGCTCGGGCCGTCGAGGCAGCGGGCTTGATCTTCCTCGGCCCGCCCGCCTCGGCCATTGACGCCATGGGCAGCAAGTCGGCGGCCAAGGCGCTGATGGAAACCGCCGGTGTGCCGCTGGTGCCGGGCTATCACGGCGAGGCCCAGGACCTGGAGACCTTCCGCGCGGCCTGCGCGCGTATCGGTTACCCGGTGCTGCTCAAGGCCACGGCCGGCGGCGGCGGCAAGGGCATGAAAGTGGTCGAGGACGTCAGCCAGCTGGCAGAAGCCCTGGCCTCCGCCCAGCGTGAGGCGCTGTCGTCATTTGGCAACGGGCAAATGCTGGTGGAGAAATACCTGCTCAAACCGCGCCATGTGGAAATCCAGGTATTTGCCGATCAACACGGCAACTGCCTGTACCTCAATGAGCGCGATTGCTCGATCCAGCGGCGTCATCAAAAGGTCGTGGAAGAAGCCCCCGCGCCGGGACTCGGTGCCGTGCAGCGCAAGGCCATGGGCGAAGCGGCGGTACGCGCGGCGCAGGCAATTGGTTACGTGGGCGCGGGGACCGTGGAGTTCCTGCTGGATGCGCGCGGCGAGTTTTTCTTCATGGAGATGAACACCCGCCTGCAGGTCGAGCATCCGGTCACCGAGGCGATTACCGGCCTCGACCTGGTGGCCTGGCAGATCCGCGTGGCCCAGGGCGAGGTGCTGCCGATCAGCCAGGCAGAGGTACCCCTGAAGGGGCATGCGATTGAGGTCAGGCTGTATGCCGAAGACCCGGCCACTGATTTCCTGCCCGCCACCGGACGGCTGGCCCTGTACCGCGAGTCCAGGCCCGGCCCGGGGCGCCGCGTGGACAGCGGCGTCGAGCAAGGGGACAGTGTTTCGCCGTTCTACGACCCGATGCTCGGCAAGTTGATTGCCTGGGGCGAGGACCGTGAACAGGCGCGGCTGCGGTTGCTGAGTATGCTCGACGAATTTGCGGTGGGCGGGCTCAAGACCAACCTGGGCTTCCTGCGGCGCATCATTGGCCATCCGGCCTTTGCCGCGGCCGAGCTGGATACCGGGTTTATTCCGCGCTATCAGGCTGAGCTGCTGCCGGTGGCCGGGGCGTTGAGCGATGAGTTCTGGCAGGCGGCAGGTTCGGCCTTTGTGCAAACCTTGCCGGCCGGTGACGGGCCGTGGGCCGCGACCCACGGCTTTCGCGCGGGGCTGCCGGCGCAGGTTTCACTGCATTTGAGCTGTAATGGCCAGGATCGACTGGTCACGCTGGCCGGGCCATCGTCGCCACTCATGGACGAGCAACTGGTCATTGAACACCAGGGTATACGTCGCGCCCATCTGGCCGTGCGCAATGAAGGCACGGTGTACCTGCGCTGGGATGGCGAGATGCAGGCGGTCAGCCTGTTCGACCCGATTGCGGCGGCCGAGGCCGGTCACACCGCTCAAGGTGGCCTTAGCGCCCCCATGAACGGCAGCATTGTGCGCGTGCTGGTGGACATCGGCCAACGCGTCGAAGCCGGTGCGCAGCTGGTGGTACTTGAAGCGATGAAGATGGAACACAGCATCCGCGCGCCCGAGGCGGGCGTGGTCAAGGCCTTGTTTTGCCAGGAGGGCGAGATGGTCGCCGAAGGCAGTGCGCTGGTGGAACTGGAGCCGGCGCACTAGAACTTCGCCATGGCTTGCACGACCACGCCCAGGATGCGGCAATCATCGGTGAACAGCAGTTTGGGGTAAGTGGGATTGAGCGGCACCAGGTAAAGCTGGCCGCTGTCCGCCTGCAACTGGCGAAAGGTCGCCTGGGGGTTGTCCAGCCATTGCGCAACCACCAGTTTGCCGGGCTGCGCCTCGATGGCCGGATCGACCAGGATCAGCATGCCTGCGCTGATGCTCAGGCCGGTGGGCGCAGTCATGGCGTCGCCGATCACCGGCAGCCAGAAGGCGTCGCCGTGGGCATGGTAATCGGTCAATTCAAAGCGTTCCGGCCCATAGCTTGCGCGTGCTTCGCGCAGTTCGCACACACCGCCCCAGTCGTTGACCGGGTAGCGAAAATACGAGTTGTAGTGGTGCTCCAGGGCCGCCTGTGTATCTGCCCGCTCACGAATCTCCAGCGCCACCTCAAGGTAGCCCAGCCCCAACTCCGCCAGCACCCGGTTCATGTCCGCCAGGCTCGGGACGCGGCGCTTGTTGAGCCAATGACCCACGCCGCCCTGGGACATGCCTAGGCGCTCGGCCAGTTCATCCTGCGTGACCTTGCGGTCTTTCATGTTGGCTCGCACCAACGCTATCCAGTTATCCATGGCACTGACAATACGTTGCGTATTTGCCAGGGCAATAAACAGTTTGTAGTAATCCATGAAACGACATAAATACGATACGTACTATCATCGGTACAAGGTTTTCGACACCCACCCAGAGTACCTCCCCTCATGACGACGAGCCCGTATCACCTGCCTGAAATACCTGAAAACACCGAGCTGCACGACATGCGCTGCAGCGGAGCCGCACAGCGCGCGCTGGACTACTATTTGAAAGAAGAGATGTCTGCGCCGGACTCGGACCCGAGCTTTTTCACCCTCAAGCCGGGCATCAGCCAGGAGGAAGCGCTGGTGCACGCCTCCGACCTGCTGCGCAGCGCGGCGGCAACCGCCTACGAGTCGGCGAGCAGCCATCAGGGCAATCAGCGTGACCTGGCATTTTCGGTGGTGTATTTGATTGATATGGCGAAGGCGATGGTGGAGCGGTCGTTGCGAGCGCCGAACGCTCAGGCAAACGGATGACGGGCGCAGGCGAAAAATATTTCTATCGAACGGATAAAAACATTTGACTTGCAAATGATAATGATTATTATTGGACCCAGCTGATCGCGAGATCAGTCGATAGACCAAGAGCCCTTAGGTCGGACTCTTGGAATATCTCCTCATCAGGCTAATCACGGTTTTTGACCCGGCTCTTTGGCCGGGTCTTTTTTTTGCCAGTTGTTCTGGCATGGCTTCAGGCTAATGAAGACTGTGTGTTGCTTGACGGCGCGGATGGTAGCAAAAGACCACTGCGTAAAGAAAGCCGCAGCCAGGCTTCAGCCCATTTCTTCACGATTTAGCGCTTGAGAATCAATCTCATAGACCCTAAGCTGCCGCAGCGTCACGGATGACGCCCCCTCCCCCGTGCAACAATTTTGCTGCCAGTCATTGCCTGCCGCCTGTGTAAGATAGCCGCCACAACCTCATATTCAGGCAACCAGACTATGACCGTGGCTTTGACGTCCATCAAAATCAGCACCGACTTCGACAGCGGCAATATCCAGGTCCTGGATGCCAGCGATGCCTACCAGTTGCTGCTGGCAATCAAACCCGACACCCGTAGCCAACACTACCAGTGGTTCCACTTCAAGGCCGAAGGCATGCATGTGGGGCACACCCACACGTTTCGCCTGAGCAACGCGGGCCGGTCATCCTACAAGCATGCATGGACCGGCTATAACGCCGTGGCGTCCTACGACCACGTCAATTGGTTCCGCGTGCCATCGCGCTTTGATGGCGAAATCCTGCATATCAGCCTCCAGACCCGGGAAAAACACGCGTGGTTCGCCTACTTCGAACCCTACAGCCGTGAACGCCACGACTGGTTGATCGAACAGGCGCTGAAGTACGCCGGCGTCAAGCTGCTGGCCACCGGTAAAAGTGTCGAGGGCCGTGATATCCAACTGCTGCGCCGCGGCAAAGGCGGCGAAGGCCGCCGCAAGGTCTGGATCATCGCCCAGCAGCACCCCGGCGAACACATGGCCGAATGGTTTATGGAGGGCGTGATCGAACGCCTGCGACAGAGCGGTGACGCCGAGTTGAAAAAGCTCCTGGCCGTCGCCGACCTGTACCTGGTGCCCAACATGAACCCCGACGGCGCATTTCATGGCCACCTGCGTACCAACGCCATGGGCCAGGACTTAAACCGCGCCTGGCAGAGCGCCAGCCAGGAACTCAGCCCGGAAGTCCTGTTCGTGCAAGAGCAGATGGAAAAATATGGCGTCGACCTGTTCCTCGATATCCACGGCGACGAAGAAATCCCCTACGTGTTCACCGCCGGCTGTGAAGGCAACCCCGGCTACAATCCGCGTATCGAAGCCCTGGAAAAACACTTCCGCAGTCACCTGAGCCAACTGACCCGTGACTTTCAGACCACCTACGGCTACACCCGCGATCTGCCGGGCGAAGCCAATATGACCCTGGCGTGCAATGCGGTCGGTGAAAAGTACGACTGCCTGTCACTGACCCTGGAGATGCCGTTCAAGGACAACGACGACGCGCCCAACGCGAAAACCGGTTGGTCCGGTGATCGCTCCAGGCAACTGGGCAAGGATGTCCTGAGCAGCGTGGCCGATATCATCGGCCACCTGCGTTGACTATGGGTCAAAGCTGATCAGTGGCGGCTGCCGGTCATGCTTTGCAGCACGCCGTCGCGGCGAATCAACCCGTGGAACAGCGCGGCCGCCAGATGCACCAGCACCGTCAGGAACAGCAGGTAGGCAAGATAACCATGGGCCTTGCGCAACAGCGCAAACAACGGTGCATTGGCCGAGACCAATGCCGGCAGTTGCACGGAACTGCTGAGCATCACCGGGTCACCGGCCGCCGAAATCATTGCCCAGCCCAACAACGGCAACACCAGCATCAAGCCATACAACACCCAGTGAGACGCTTTGGCCGCGAGCACTTGCCAGCGCGGCAAGTCAGCCGGCAGCGGCGGTTGGCGCGTGGAAAAACGCACCACCAGGCGCACGATGACCAGCGCCAGAATGGCGATGCCCAGCGGCTTGTGCAGGTGAATCAGCCACTCGTGACGCTCGGACACCGACGCCGCCAGGCCCGCGCCGATAAACAGCATGGCGATGACCATCAACGCCATCAGCCAGTGCAGCAAACGCGCCAGCGGGGCGAAAAAGCGTGGTTGAACCTTCATGGCTTCGACTCCTGGGAGGCACTGTGCAACGGGCTGACTTCACCGGCGCGGCGCAGGTAGGAACTGGCATAGGCCGCCGAGCGGGCCGCCAGCAGCGGGTCATTGGACGCCTCGATACCGCTGGGCAGAATCAGCGGGTCGAAGTTGATATCGCGGCAATCGCCGTCGGCTTGTGGCTGGCTGCTCTGCAGCACCAGGGTGCCGGCGGTGACTACCTTGTGCGCGCCGGTCCAGGTCTTGCTGGCGTCATCGAGCGGGTCGCCGGGATTGGCCAGCGTCATGTTCAACTGCCAATGCAGCGGCCCCGCAGCCAGGCGCTGCACCAGGTCTTTTTCCAGGAAGTCGCCACCCTCAGGCGCGGTATCGCCCGCTGTATCCTGGCTCTGTGGCACCACGGTCCAGCGCACGGCCTGGCGTTTGCCGTCGGCGCTCACCAGGTAAAACGCGTTGATGCCGTTATAGGTTTCGGTCGCGTAACTGGCCGATGGCCTGGCGGTTTTGACCCAGGCCAGAAACGGTGCTGTCTCCGGGTGGGCGGCAAAAAACGCCGGCATGCTCGCCGGGTTCGGCTTGCCGGTGGCCGGGTCCGGCGCGCCGGCCTTGAGCAATTGGTAGAACGCCTCGGGCGTGCCCACCGGGAACACCGGCATGCTGTTCATCCCGGTGCGCCACTGCTGGCCGTTGGCCTGGCTGAACTGCACGGCAAAACTGCGGATCGGCACACTGCTGTCCGGCGCATAAGGGTTGCCGCTGGGCAAGGCGAAACGCCCGATCACCGGGGTTTTCGCCTCGTTGAACACCTGGGCGCTGGAGTAGGTGCGCACCTCGGGATTGCTCTCGAAGTACCCGGCCACGCACACGCCCTTGGCATGGTTACGCCGAAACCCTGGGTGCACGCCGTTATTGGTTTCCAGGGCATTGACCAGGGTTTTTGGCCGCAGGCGCTGTGGGTCGAGGGTGCCGTTGACGTAGGCAAATGCCCCGGCAACAACGGCAACCACGGCACCGATACCCGCGAGTCGCGCGATCAGGCTCGCAGTGCTTAACGGAGGACGAGGCGGTGGTGAGTGATCTACCATGAATGAACTCCAGGGCCAGAGGCCTTAGGGGGTGAAACATAAGGTCGGAGCATTGAGACGCACGCCGATACACTCTATTCCCTGGCCGCATTTTATTTTTCGGCCCATGGAATAACCTGCGGCGCCGAACGTCTCTCCAGTCACAGCAGCGTAGCAACCAGCCGGACACCCATGCACGAACTCGACGAACAGTTACGCGAACTCATCCCCAGGCTGCGGCGCTTTGCCGTGTCCCTGACCCGTAACGCCAGCAGCGCCGACGACCTGGTGCAGTCAACCCTGGAACGGGCCATCACCGCCTGGGCCGACAAGCGCATCGAAGGCGACCTGCGCGCGTGGCTGTTTTCGATCCTGTACCGACAATTCCTCGATGCCCATCGGCGCAACCGACGCTACGCGCGCATGCTCGAATTCTTCACCGGCCGCGACGATGCGCAGCCCTCGGTGGAGCGCACGGTGATGGCCCAATCCACCCTGCAAGCCTTCGACCAACTCACCGCCGAGCAGCGCGCCCTGCTGCTGTGGGTGTCGGTCGAAGGCTTGAGCTACAAGGAAGTCGCCGAAATACTCGACGTGCCCATCGGTACGGTGATGTCGCGTCTCTCACGCGCCCGCCAGGCCTTGCGTCAACTCAGCGATGGCGAAATTGCCAGCCCTTCCCTGCGGATACTCAAATGATCAGCCTGCCTCCCAGCGAACGTGACTTACACGCCTACGTCGATCACCAGTTGCCGGACAGTGATCGCCGTGTCCTTGAAACCTGGCTGGCGAGCCACCCCGACGTGGCCGCCCAGGTGCATGCCTGGCAACAGGACGCGCAATTGCTGCGTGCGTCCTTGAGCGGTGCCCTGCAACAACCGGGCAACCCGGCATTGGACCCGGCGCTGATTCGCCAGCGCATCAAGCATCAATCCCGCCGCCATCTCGCCACTGCGGCGCTGCTGCTGATCGCCGTCAGCCTCGGCGGACTGGGCGGCTGGCACGCCCGCGAGGCCACCCAGCCAGGGCTGTTGCCGATGGCCGATGCGATGCAGGCATACCGTCTGTTTGCCCAGGACGGCATCATGCCCGCCGACTACAACGCTCAGGACCGCAGCACCATGCAGGCCTGGCTCGATCGCTACTTCAACCAGGCCCATCGCTTGCCCGACTTGAGCCAGGCGGGGTTCAAGCCGGTCAGCGGGCGCCTGCTCACCACCGACCAAGGCGCAGCGGCCATGGTGCTGTACGAGGACCCGCAGGGTCGGCGCATCAGTTTCTATATCCGCCCACCGGGCCCGAACAACGGTTTCCTGCCGCGCGGCAGCCGCAGCGCCGACGGCTTGCAGGCCGACTACTGGTCGGGCGGCGGGTACAACTACGCGATGGTCAGTCCCGTGGATCAGGCCAGCCCCGGGCAAATGAAGTTCTAGAAGCCCACGTCCAGCACCACGTTGTCCACATAGATACCGGCCGGTGGCGTGGGCTGGTCGGTGTAGATCCTGGCGTTGTAGTTGTACACCTGGCTGCCCGTGCCCAAGCCATTGCCGGGGTTGACCTCGGCCGTGGAGCTGGCGCGCCGTGCCGCGCCAACACTGCCCCAACGTGTGGTGCCGGCACTTTTGAAAAGGTCGTAGGCCAGGTAGTTGCCGCCGGAAACCATGCGCCGCCGGCCACCGACGCTGACCGCGTTCTGGCCGTCGCTCAAGCCCACGGTGTAGGCGCTGCCCTTGGTGCAGGCAATGTTGATGGTCTGCCCGGTCACGGCGGCGAACCCGCTGACCACCGGCGCGCTGCCAAAGCTGACATTGGGCGCGGTGATCTGGCAGTCATTGGTCACGTTCATGCTGACGGTCAGCGCCGCCGTGCCGCTGCCGATGTCACGCCCCAGGCAGACGCCGCCAAGGCCGACTCCCGAGCAGTAGTTCCAGTTCCAGGCGATGTTCAGCGTCTCGGTATACACGCCGGCGGCGACATTGCTGCCGGTGATGCTGCCCAGGTACAGCGGTACGGTTTTCGCACCCGGGCCTGCGAGCAGGCCGATGATCTGGGCGATACCGCCGGCGCCGCCAAAATCGAACTGCGCCCCCCGGGTGATCGGATAACTGGTGCTGTTGGTGCCATAAATCGTGTAGCCGATCACATCCCCGGTCGGCCCGCGCATGCCGCCCTGAGTCGACGTGATCGTGGCGTAGAAATGGTCGGTCGACACCAGCAGCGAGATCAGCGCCGAGGTGCAGCTCAGCCCGGCATTGGTGGTGGAGCTGGTTTGCGCAGCGGTGCGTACAGTCATCGAACTGATCGAGCCGAAACTGGCCGGTACTGTGGGCGCCACCGAACACACGGCCAACGCCTTGCCCGAACACAACAGCCCCAAGCCAAACAGCCCTACCCCACACAGCCATCCCTTGCCCTTCACCTGGACACTCCCTGTTCAATCCTTCATTGGCAGACCAACGGCCCGATCAGCGGCACGTCCTGTTGCTGCTCATTGATATCGAAACTCGCCTGGCAGCTGCGACCCTCGCCGAGGGTGACGTGCAGCGTGTTGTGGGCGCTGAGGTTTTCCAGATACACCAACCCGTCCCAGCCCACGACTGCCTGGGTGTTGCTCTGTTCATGCACCACCAGGCTGCCCAGCGGCAACTCCTGGTGCTGACCGTCGACCAGGGTGATGCTCGCGGCGAGCACCCGGCGCAACGGAAACTCCAGCAGGTAGCCGCTGCCACGACGCACCGACACGCGCTGCTCGACATTCGGGGTCTGCACGTTCGGTGGCAGGTTCAGCGGGTCGATTTCATATTTGGCGCGGTAATAGGCACTGCTCCAGGGCACCAGCAAGTGGCCCTTGTGGTCGGTCTCGCCGACCAACTGGTTTTCATAGCGCACCGGAATGCCGGCGAACCCTTGGGTGCTTACCACCACGAAGGCGTCGTTGATCCGGTTGGCGGCGAAGGTGTTACCGCCCATCCACACCAGCGAGCCGCTGGCATCCGCCCAGCGTGTCTGCGCGTCGCTGCTGCCGTACACACCGGCCTGCAGTTGCACCGATTGCAGGCGCCAGGTCAGGTCGGCCTGGCGATAAGTCGGGGCATCACCCTGGGCGTAGCCGAGGTTATAGCCCACCCCGCCTTCGCTGGGCACCGCCCGGCTGTAGTTGATGCGTTGGCGGCTGGCGCCGTCCTTGCCGCGCTCGCTGCTCAAGGCCAGGCTGCCGTTGAGGTCGAACGGAATCACCAGTTGCGCCTGCATCGCCCAGTTGCTGTCACCGATTTCGCGGTTGGCCGACAGGTACACGCTGGAGTTGCGCCACAGCGGTTTGCTCCAGCTCAGGTTGAGCAGGCGCGTGCGCGAGTCGTCCGCCGCCTGCACGTCGAAATAGCCCAGGCCGAGGCTGCCGAACCGCTCGAGGTTGAGGCTCAGGGTGACTTGCTCGCTGCGCTTGCTGAGGCGAGCGTAGGGCGTGTCGACCAGGGTCAGGTCGGCATACGCGTCGCGCCGTTCGACACGTTGGTACATCAGGCTGTAGCGCGCGCTGTTGTACTGATAGCCCAGGCTCAGTTGCCGGCCGCTGCGGCTGTCGAACCGGCTCTGGCTGACGGCGGTATTGAGCACGCCGAAATTGCCCAGGCGCAGGTTGCCGCCGAGCCCGCCGAGGGTCAGGTCGCTGGAGGCTTCGGCGTGGCTTTCCAGGGTCAGGTTGTCGGAATAGCCGTAGCGGAACGTACCGCTGGCCACGCCCGGCCCGTAGCCGAAATCGCGCAGGGTGTAATCGCGACGCAAGGTCCCGGCGGCCACGGAAAAATCCGTCAGGCCGTGTTGCAGCAAGGTGCTGGTGACATAGAAGGGAACGGTGGTCGACACCTGGCGACCGAGGGCGTCGGTGGTGACCACCACGGCCTCACCGGCACCATTGATGAACGGGATGTTGGTCAGGGTGTACGGCCCGGGTTGCAGCTGCGCGCTTTCGGTCTTGTAGCCGTTGATGAACAGGTCGACCGACGAGGGCACCGCCGCCTCGCCGGCAAATTGCGGCAAGGGGTACGTCACCAGGTCCGGACGCACGGCAAAGTCCCGCGACAGTTGCACCCCGCCCAGGCGCACCGAGCTGCTCCAGGGCAACGCAGCGCTGATCACGTCGCCGGCCTCGTAGGTGAGCAGCCGCTCATCATCGGAGAAGCGCCAAGTGGTGTCGTAGCGCCGATAACCATTGTTGAGCGTGCTGTTGCTGATGCCATTGGACAGGGTCTGGCGCAGTTGCCCGGTGTTGGACAAGGTGCCCCAGTTATCGAACAGGCGCACCTCGTTCCAGGCCGCAAGGTAACTGCCGCCCTCGTCGGTGTCGTTGAAATACACGTCATAGTTGAGCAAGGCGCCGAAGCTGCTCATGGCCTGGGTGCGCGGGTAGGTGTTGCGGTTGCCGATGAACTGCTCCTGCAACCAGGACGGTGGCACATCCAGCAGCAGGCGCTGGCCATTGCTGTCGTAATCACTGTGCAGGCCAGGCACGCTGTCCAGGGCCACGCTGCCGTCGGGGTCACCCGGCAGCTTCATGCCCACGTCCTGCAAGGCACTGGCGGGCACGAAGAGCTGCCCGGCGCGTTGCTCGACCGCGATGACCCGGCCGGTGTCCATCTGGTTGACCACCAATTGCAGAAACAGCTGTGCATCGGCGACCGCCTCCATGCTGCTTGGCGGCGGCGGCAGATCGCCCGCTACCGCAGCGCCCCACAACCCGCTTGCCACTGCCATCGATGGCCATATACCACGAGCCCAACCACGACTCACCATGGCGTTGCGTCCTTCAATGGACATCTCCATCCTGTTAAAACCCGGGCTCGCACCCGTCCCGCGACACACCGTTTACCGTGTCGGCGCGAGGCTCTCCACTTGCGTCGCGCCGTTGATCCTGACCTGCAGCGGCTGATCGCCCGGCACATCGCCCGGCATCGGCCAGCGCATGGTCGCTCCCGGCAATACGTAGCCAAGCAGCCCTTCCACCAGCGGCCGGGTCTGGCCGCCCTGTTTGAACGAGGCATCGGTCAACCGCGCATGCACGGCGCCCTGGTTACGCACCTCGATATAGCTGCGCCCGGCCACATTGACCTTCTTCCAGCTCAATTGCGGCTGCCCGGCGCCCGTGGGGTCGCGCTGGCGGGTGGCGTCGTCCTTGCTCCACAGGCCGGCACCGTAGGCAAACAACGGCACCGAATAGCGCATCTGGAAACGAATCGCCGCCGCCGTATTTTTGCCCTCCGGTGGCGCGGGCACCTGCAGCGCCGAGGGAATTTCATCGATGATGATGCGATAGGCCAACTCCCGGCCTGGCGGCACTTCACGGGTGCGGGTCAGGCGCACCAGTTGCTTCTGCCCGGGTTCGATCCTGGCCACCGGCGGGCTGCCGACCACATCGCGCTGGTTCTGGTACTGCTCGTCGAAGCCGTTCTGGCTCCAGGCAAACACGCGCACCTGCAGGTTGGCCGTCTCGCTGCCACGGTTCTCCAGCCACAGCGCGCTGGCCTGTTGGTCGGCCTCCAGCACCGGGTCGATGGGCCAGATCAGCACCGAGCTGGCCGCCTGCACAAGCCCGCTCGTGCACAGGGCACCCAGGACAACACCCGCGGCCCACAGCCGCCGGGAAGGTGAACGCATAAAACCACTCCTTATTCCCATAGCCCTACCACGACAGCTGCACCTGCAACGTGTCGCTGTACGTCCCCCCAGGCTGATTGCCCGGCAGTACCACCCGCCCGTAGATCGGCAGGCTGATGGTGTTTGCATCGCTGTAGCTCACGCTGATGCTCTGGCCGATCCCCAGGCTCTGGCTGAACGCCGCATCGCGAAACAGTTGGTAAGCCACCTGCGCGCTGCCGCTGTTGTGCAGCAAATTGCGCCCGGTGCCGCTGTGCAACCCGCCGTCGACGCTCATGCTCAGCGCCACGCCCGGCGTACATTGCAGGGTCACGCCGCCGGTAAGGGCCGCCGTCACCGTGCTGGTGGCCAGGGCCGAATAGCTGCCATAGGTCAGCGTGCCGTAGTTGCTCGCGCTGCCCACGATCAGGCAACCCGGCGTGATGGTCGCGCTGACCTGGAAGCTCTGGCTGGTCACCGCCGACAACGGCAGTGGCAACGCCAGCCCACAGGCCAACCACACCCTGAGCCACATCGTCAGAACGTCAGTTCCACGGCCACGGTGTCGGTGTAGACGCCCGCCGGCAGGCCCGGCTTGCCCACCGCGCGGCCATACAAGCCTACGGTTTGCGCGACACCGGTACTGGCGGCGAGGGTAATCACGCCATCGATCGCCAGCAGCGAGGAGAAACCGCTGTCGGTGTAGAAGTCATAGGGCACGAAATTACCCGCGCCATCGGCCAATGCGCGAGTACCACCCGGCGATGCGCCGTCATGGGCACCGGCGCGCACTTTGACGGCCGGTGTGGTGCCGGCCGAACACAGGATCGACAACGCACCGCCGGTGCCGGTGCCGCCCAGCAACTGGGCGTTGGCGCTGGTGAACAGGCTGTTGGTGGTACCGAAGTTGAGGCTACCGAAGTTCAACCCGGTCGCCGCACCGGAGCCGTTGACCTGGCAGCTGGCAATCAAGGTCAGGCTGGAGCTGATCTGCCCGGTCACGGTGGTCGCCGCGTTGAGGCTCGAGGCCATCGCCAGGCCCAGGGCGCAGACGCCCAATCGAGATACGAGTACATGCATGATATCCATCCTCATGGTTTACCAATCCAGAGTCACCGTCAGGGTGTCTGTATAGATGCCGGCCGGTAAGGCCCTGGTATTCGCCACCACGGAGCCGAAGACCGGGATCGGTACCTGGGCGTCGTGGGTCATGGCGAAGTTTCGTTGCTCACCGATGCTGTAGGCGCTGCGACCCAGAGGGTCTGCCCACAGCTGATAGGGAATGGACTGGCGACCGTTGCTCAGGCGCCGCGTGATGCCGTCGCCATTGGTGCCACCGTCGATGGTCACGGTGAAACTGTTGGCCACCGAGGGGCTGCAGGACACCGACAAGGGGGTTTTGTCGCCGGCGGAAACGGCCGCGCCCAGGGTATCGTTCCACGTCGGGCCCTGGCTGCCGAAATCCAGCATCGCGGTACCGCCTTCGGGCGTCACGGGCGCCGTGTCCACGCTCTTGTTGACCTCGCAACTGGCGGTGATTACCAGCTGCGCCTGAATCTGCCCGCTGGCAGCGGCCGCGTGCGCGTCTTCGGCCAGCAACAACAGAGCCGTTACGGCCAGGTAGCGGATTACCATGTGACCGTAACCTTGAGCAGGTCGGAATAACGGCCGACGGCGGGGATGTCCTTGAGCGGCTCGATACGGCCGAACAGCGGCAGGTCGACGGAGCCGCTGTCCGGCACACGACCGCTGACCGGCACATCCACCGGCAACGGGATCAACCGCGCGGCGTCGGCATAAATGCGATAGGGGATGGGCTTGCTCGCCGGCGCGCCATTGGCCAGAAAACGCACTTCGCCAACGCCGCCATGCAGGCCGCCGTCAACGCGCACTTGATAGGGTGTATCGGGATTGCATTCCAGGCGTGGCTGGCGCTGGCTGATCAGCGCCGCACTCAAGGGCCCGGCCGGGTCATCCAGACGCGGGCCGCTGCCGAAATCCAACACGCCAAGCTGCTCGATGCCCGCAGTGCGCGTGGTACCCACCAACTGGCAACCGCGCTGCACATCAATGCGCACCACCACTTGGACCTGCGCCGCAAACACCGTGTTGCAGAGCATCATGCCCATGACTGCCAATACTGTGCGTTCCTTCACTGCCCCAAATCCTTATACAGGGGTGGCTCCTGCGTATAAGGGTAGCCACTTGGGGAAAATCTGCCAGTCTGGTCAGAAACACCCCCGCGTTCGGCTGTTCCGGGAGGGCTGGCTGCCGCCTGGGTATTGGTCAAATCGTGGCGAGCGTCCTAAAGTGAGCGACCACCGAAACAAGAGTGACGCGCCTTGACCGTGCTTTCCCTGATCCGTCGCCTGCTGGGCACCACACCCCAACAGGCGGTCGCATCCCCCATCAGTGCATTTTTCCGGCACAAGGCTGAGCAGCAGGGCTATACCCTCAGCGCCGGACAGACCCGCGCCATTGCCGCGCTGGCCCGCGAAACCGAACACCTGCTCAGCGGCCGGCCCGCCCGCAGCCTGTACCTGCACGGCCCGGTTGGACGCGGCAAAAGCTGGCTGCTCGATGGTTTTTTCCAGGCGCTGCCGATTGCCGAGAAGCAGCGCGTGCACTTTCACGACTTTTTCGCTGAGCTGCACCGGGGCATGTTCCAACACCGCGCGCAGGACGACGCGCTGGCCGTGGCCCTGGACGAACGGCTGGCGGACTGTCGCGTCCTGTGTTTCGACGAATTCCATGTGCACGATATCGGCGATGCGATGCTCATCAGCCGTTTGTTCAAGGCCTTGTTCCAGCGCGGTGTGCTGGTGCTGGTGACGTCCAACTATGCGCCCGAGGGCCTGCTGCCCAACCCGTTGTATCACCAGCGCTTCAAGCCGGTGATCGACCTGATCGCGGCGCGCATGGACGTGCTGGAAGTCAGTGCCCCCGAGGACTTCCGCCGCCTGCCCCAGGCCCATGCCGAGCAGCGCTTCAGCACGGGCCGGTACCTCTGGCCAGGCAGCGTGGCGCAACGTGAGGCGCTCGGGCTGCCTGCCGCCGATTGCCCGGCGTTGCCCCTGACCGTTGGCAACCGGCAATTGCAGTGCCGCCGCCGTGAAGCACGCAGCATCGCCTTTACCTTCGGCGACCTGTGCGAACAGCTCACCGCCGTGATGGATTATCTGCTGCTGTGCCAGGACTTCGACCACTGGATCATCGACGGTCTGCCCCACCTCGCCGACTGCCCGATCGCCGTGCAGCAACGGTTTATCAATCTGGTGGACGTGCTTTACGACCGCGACAAACAGCTGACCCTGATCGGCGCGCAGCCACTGGAGCAGGCCCTGGGCGGCAAGGCCATCGACCTTGCACGTACCGCCAGCCGCCTGGGGCAATTACGCCAGTGCGGCACGCAAGTCGCGCGCGACCCGGTATCATGAGCGCCTTTTCACGCCCCCTTGTCGAGTGACCGCGCCGTTGATCAATACCCTCGCCCAACTCAAGGCCGGCCAATTGGCCGGCACTACCCGCCTGGACCTGGCCTGCGGTTTGACCGAATTCCCCCGGGAAATCTTCGAACTGGCCGACTCGCTGGAAATCCTCAACCTCACGGGCAACGCCTTGAGCAGCCTGCCGGACGACCTGCACCGCCTGCGGCACCTGCGCGTGCTGTTCTGCTCGGACAACGCCTTCACCGAACTGCCTGAATGCCTGGGCCGCTGCGCCCAGTTGAGCATGATCGGCTTCAAGGCCAACCGCATCGAGCGGGTATCGGCAGCCGCTCTGCCGCCGCAATTGCGCTGGCTGATCCTCACCGACAACTGCATCAGCCAATTGCCCGACGAACTCGGCCAACGCCCGCTGCTGCAAAAGCTGATGCTGGCCGGCAACCAACTGACGCAGCTGCCGCCCAGCCTGGCCCAGTGCGAAAACCTTGAATTGATCCGCATCGCGTCCAACCGCCTGACCCACCTGCCGCAGTGGCTGCTGACCCTGCCGAGCCTGACGTGGCTGGCGTACGCCGGCAATCCGGTGGAAATGGCCGTTGAGGTGACGGCCGACGGGACACCGGACATTCCCTGGGCCGAACTGCAACTGGGCGAAGTGCTCGGCGAAGGGGCGTCGGGGATTATCCGCAAGGCGCTGTGGAAACCCCGGGCGTTGCCGGTCGCGGTCAAACTGTACAAAGGCAGCATCACCAGCGACGGTTCACCGCTGCATGAAATGCAAGCCTGCATCGCCGCCGGGCTGCATCCCAACCTGATCAAGGTCGAAGGCCGCGTCAGCGATCACCCCGATGACCAGGCTGCACTGGTGATGGACCTGATCGACCCGAGTTACCGCAACCTCGCGGCGTTGCCGAGCCTGGCATCGTGCACGCGGGACATCTACGCACCCGACACCCGTTTCAGCCTGGACGTGGCACTGCGCATGGCGCGCGGTATCGCCTCAGTCGCCGCGCACCTGCACCGGCACGGCATTACCCACGGCGACCTGTATGGCCACAATATTTTGTGGAATGCAGCGGGTGATTGTTTGCTTGGGGATTTTGGCGCGGCGTCCTTCCATGCCACCGCGGACACCCCGGAAACCAAGGCACTGCAGCGTATTGAAGTACGCGCGTTCGGCGTGCTGCTGGGGGAATTGCTGGAGCGGGTCGAAGAGGCCGTTGCAGACGAGTTGGTTGAATTGCAAATCAGCTGCTGTCAGCCACAAGTGCTGGCGCGACCGAGTTTCGACGAGATCGAAGTCGTGCTGAGCGCGCTCTGACACCATGGCCTACCCTAATGCCAGTCAATTCAAGGCTTTTTTGTAGGAGCGAGGTTGCTCGCGAAAAACCCACAGGCACCGCGTTCATTCAGGACGCACGCGTTATCGTTGACGTTTTTCGCGAGCAAGCTCGCTCCTACACAAAGCAGCCGCGCCCACCCGTAACCACGATGCGCAGCGAGTCGCTCTTGATCTGCTTTTGATCTTAGGCGCCCCGTTAAACCACGCTGGCCGAACGCAGGCTTGAATCCGTGGGCAACCCGGCAGGACGCCGGGTTAGCCGCACTGGGCCAGGGATGGCCCATTGCGGCGGCCCACGGATTCAAGCCTGCGTTCGGGCACACCGAGCCTAGGCGAGGTGCCGAGTGGTGGGGCAAGAGCGTTTTGCTTACTTTTGCGCTTTTCAAAAGTGAGCCGCCGTCAGGGCGGAACCCTAAGCAGCCGTTACCCAAATAATGGATATGTACCCGGTCCAATCCAACATCCTGGTCGGCCCAGAGGCCGCCATCGGGCGCAAGTCGAATCGTCGCACCGCCCCTCCCACATTTTGACTGCATGCATCCAAATAAAAATCAGCCAGCCAGCCCGACAAACATATCCTGCACATCATCATGGTTATCCAGGCCTTCCAGGAACGCCTCGACCTCGGCCATCTGCTCATCGGTCAACCCACTGACCGGGTTCTTCGAAAGATAGCCCAGCTTGGCCGACAGCACGGTAAAGCCCTGCTCCGGCAAGGCTTTCTGCACAGCGTCCAAGTCGGTGGTTTCGGTGATGAACAAAGTGGTGCCTGCTTCCTCGCCGTCTTCAAAGTCCTGGGCACCGGCTTCGATGGCGGCCATTTCCGGATCAGCGTCCGGGGTGTCCGGCGACGCTTCGATCAGCCCGACGTGGTTGAAGTCCCAGGCCACCGAGCCGGAAGCCCCCAATTGGCCCTTGCGGAACGCCACGCGGATTTCCGCCACGGTGCGGTTGATGTTGTCGGTGACGCACTCGACGATCAATGGCACCTGGTGCGGGGCGAAACCTTCGTAAGTGACACGGTGGTACTGCACGGTTTCACCGAGCAGACCGGCGCCCTTCTTGATCGCGCGGTCCAGGGTTTCCTTGGGCATCGAGGCCTTCTTGGCCTGCTCCACCACCAGACGCAGGTGAGCGTTGGTCGAGGTGTCTGCACCATTGCGGGCGGCGATGGTGATTTCTTTCACCAGCTTGCCGAAAATCTTGCCCTTGGCATTGGCTGCCGCTTCTTTATGTTTGACTTTCCACTGTGCGCCCATGACTCACTCTCTACTTTCCATGGCGCCGAAACGTCTACTGGCCGGCGCTTTGGGGGCAGAGTTTATAGCGCAGCAACGCATCGTTCCACCAAAAAACCCTCAGGGCGCCAACTCGAAAAAGGCCTGGATCAAGCGCAACGACCGGCGCCGCTCCAGGCAGCCAAGCAGATGCCGGTTCTGCAGGCCGTCGCCGCGAATCGGCACGGCGCTGACACGTGGGTCGCGGCTGACCTCCATCGACGACACCACCCCCAGGCCCAGCTCCGCCGCAACGGCCTCCGTCACCGCCTCCCGGCTGTCCAGTTCCAGCAGCACCCTGGGCCGCACACCGGCAGCCAGGCACGCCTCATCAAAGGTACGCCGGGTAATGGAACCGGGCTCGCGCAGCACCATGATCTCTTCGTTCAACCCCGACAGTGCAATGCCCTCGGCCTGCCCCGCCCACGGGTGCACGGCCGGCACCAGCGCGCAAATACGCGACTCGCCCAAGGGATGCAGGTGCAGGCCATTGCGCGGCTCCACTTCGGTCAGCACCGCCACATCGGCATGCTCGGACAACAACGCCGCCAGGGTTTCCTGGGCATTGCCCAGGCGCAGATTCACCGTGACGCCCGGATAAAGCACGCGCAGCCGGGCGATCATCGGCATCACCAGATGCGGGCCGTCCGCCGCCACTTCCAGGCGCCCGGTGAGCAATTGGCGGTTGGCTTCGAGCATCGCCTGCGCCTCATCCACCAGGCCGAAGATCGCCCGGGTGATCGCCGCCAGGCGTGCGCCCTCCTCGGTCAACTCGACCCGCCGCGCAGTGCGGCGCAGCAAAGGGATCTGGTAGTGCTCCTCCAGCGCCTTGATGTGCCCGGTCACCGCCGGCTGGCTGATGAACAGCCGGGCGGCCGCACGGGTAAAACTGCCCTCGCGGGCCACCGCATCGAATGCGCGCAGTTGGAACAGGTTCATGGTTATCGGCCTCACTGATAGCTCGCATAACAACAAACAATTTGATTGATAACAAGCCAAACTGCAATTTAGGCGCCGTAGAGTCGACCCGTTGTTTTACGAGGACCCGAGATGACCCCTGCCGCGCCGCTCCTGCTGACCCCCGGCCCCCTGACCACTTCCAACCGCACGCGCCAGGCGATGATGGTGGACTGGGGTTCATGGGATGAGCGTTTCAACCAACTCACCGCCAGCGTGTGCGAGCATTTGCTGGCGATCATCCATGGCGCCGCCAGCCACCACTGCGTGCCGTTGCAGGGCAGCGGCACTTTCGCCGTCGAAGCCGCCATCGGCACCCTCGTACCGCGTAACGGCAAGGTACTGGTGCTGATCAACGGCGCCTACGGCAAACGCCTGGCGAAGATCTGTGACGTGCTCGGCCGCGCGTACAGCACCTTCGAAACGCCCGAAGACCAACCCACCACCGCCGCCGAGGTGGACCGCCTGCTGCACGCCGACGCCGCGATCACCCATGTCGCGCTGATCCACTGCGAGACCAGCACCGGCATCCTCAACCCGCTGGCGCAGATCGCCGAAGTGGTCAAGCGTCACGGCAAGCGCCTGATCATCGACGCCATGAGTTCCTTCGGCGCACTGCCGATCGATGCGCGTGAAGTGCCCTTCGACGCGCTGATCGCCGCGTCCGGCAAATGCCTGGAAGGCGTGCCGGGCATGGGCTTTGTCTTCGCCGAAAAGACCGCGCTGGCTGCGGCCGCAGGCAACTCTCATTCCCTGGCGATGGACCTGTTCGACCAGCACAGCTACATGGCCCGCACCGGCCAGTGGCGCTTCACCCCGCCCACCCATGTGGTCGCCGCGCTGCACGAAGCGCTTGTGCAATACCATGAAGAAGGCGGCCTGCCCGCCCGCCATCAACGCTACGCCGATAACTGCCGCGCGCTCCTGGACGGCATGGCCGCACTGCGCCTGCGCAGCTTCCTGCCGGCGGCGATCCAGGCGCCGATCATCGTCACCTTCCACGCCCCGCAACACCCGCGCTACCAGTTCACGGACTTCTACGAACGGGTCAAGGCCAAGGGTTTCATCCTCTATCCGGGCAAATTGACCCAGGTGGAGACCTTTCGCGTGGGCTGCATCGGCCATGTCGACGCGGCCGGCATGCGCGCGGCGGTCCAGGCCATCGCCGAGGTGCTGCAAGAAATGCACGTGCTGGACCTCTGATTGTCCCCATTACCCCACAGGATCTGAACCATGAACTACCAAAACCCCACCAGGCTCCAGGCCGTCATTCTCGACTGGGCCGGCACCGTAGTGGACTTCGGCTCGTTTGCGCCGACGCAGATTTTTGTCGAGGCCTTTGCCGAGTTCGGCGTACAGGTGTCCATCGAAGAGGCTCGTGGCCCGATGGGCATGGGCAAGTGGGACCATATCCGCACCCTCTGCGATCAGCCGCGCGTCGCCGAGCGTTATCGCAAGGCCTTCGGCCGCACGCCCACCGATGCAGACGTGAGCGCCATCTACCAACGCTTCATGCCGCTGCAGATCGAGAAAATCGCCGAACACTCGGCGCTGATCCCCGGCGCCCTCGACACCCTTGCCGGCGTGCGCGCCCAGGGCATCAAGATCGGTTCCTGTTCCGGCTATCCCAAACAGGTGATGGACAAGGTCGTCGCCCTGGCCGCCAGCAACGGCTACGTGGCGGACCATGTGGTCGCCACCGACGAAGTGCCCAATGGCCGCCCATGGCCGGCCCAGGCGCTGGCCAATGTGATCGCGCTGGGCATTGACGATGTGGCGGCGTGCGTGAAAGTCGACGACACCGTACCGGGTATCCTCGAAGGCCGCCGCGCAGGCATGTGGACAGTGGCGCTGACCTGCTCCGGCAACGCCCTGGGCCTGACCTATGAGCAGTTCCGGGCGCTGGACAGCGCCACACTGGCCGGCGAGCGCCAGCGTATCGAAGCGATGTTCGAAGGCTCACGCCCGCACTACCTGATCGACACTATTACCGATCTGCCGCAGGTCATCGCCGATATCAACGCACGCCTGGCTCGCGGGGAAATGCCGCAAAGCCACTGACGAAGGTCAATGCACCGGCATTCACTACGGGCCAAGCGCTTCAAACAGGCATACAGTTGAACCACTCCGTCAAAGAACGGAAAGTTGCCCTGATAAGTGAGGAACCCAACGATGCCGTGGAAAAATTCCGATACGCGCTACAGCACCATGTCGATTGCATTGCACTGGTTGATGGTGGTGCTCCTGGCGGTGGTCTACGCCTGCATTGAGTTACGCGGCCAGTTCCCCAAAGGCAGCGGTGCGCGCACGCTGATCGTCGAAATGCACTTTATGTTCGGCCTGACCGTGTTTGTGCTGGTGTGGCTGCGCCTGTTCGCCCGCAGCCTGGGCGTGGCGCCGAAGATCGTGCCGGCGCCGCCGCCATGGCAGCGCCTGTTGGCGACGCTGACCCACGTTGCGCTGTATGGGTTGATGATCGGCATGCCGATTGCCGGCTGGCTGATCGTCAGCGCCGAGGGGCATTCGGTGATGTTCTACGGGATGGAGTTGCCGCCGCTGATCGCTGAGAACAAGGCATTGGCCAAGGAGATTGAAGGCTGGCATGTGCTGTTTGGCCAGATCGGTTACTGGCTGATCGGGCTGCATGCGTTGGCCGGGATCTTTCATCATTACGTGATGCGCGATAATACGGCGCTGAGGATGATGCCGGGCAGGAGGGAGCTTGCTCCCGATGGCGTCGAGTCAGCCAACACATCCATCGAGTGATACACCTTGATCGGGGCATGAGTATCTGCACAACTTGGGTGCGACGCCGGACCTGTGGCTAGGGAGCTTGCTCCCGTGACGGCCGGACAGCCAACACGTATCTACCTGACGCTCCGAGGTTCAAATGTGGGAGGGGGCTTGCCCCCGATGGCGGCCTTGGGGCTGGCCGGGATGTTGGGTCGGACCGAGTACATATCCGTTTCTGCGGTCACGGCCACTTAGGGTTCCGCCCTGACGGCGGCTCACTTTTGAAAAGCGCAAAAGTAAGCAAAACGCTCTTGCCCCACCACTCGGCACCTCGCCTAGGCTCGGTGTGCCCTCTCTCCGGCCAGCGTGGTTTAACGGGGCGCCTGAGATCAAAAGCAAAAGCGCGGCGGCCTTGGAGCCGACCGGTGTTTTTTGTCGATCCCGGTCCAAATGTGGGAGGGGGCTTGCCCCCGATGCGGTGTGTCAGCCAGCGCTGTTGTCGCTGACCCACCGCCATCGGGGGCAAGCCCCCTCCCACATTTGGATCTCCAGTGTTTTGAGGGATTTTATACGCTCCAGATTTACGGGGTTAGCGTGGGCTGCTACAGCATTGTGGCGATTTCCCATGGCCATCGGGGGCAAGGCCCTCCCACAGGGGGTCTGCTCTAGGCATTGAAACCTCGGCGGCCTTGCAGGCCGCCGGTGTGGATGAAGATCAGGCGGGTACCGGGGGCGAAGCGTCCGGTCTCGATCTGTTGCTTCAACGCCAGCAGCGCCTTGCCGGTGTAGAGCGGCTCCAGCGGCACACCGCTGGCCTGTTCGGTGCGCTCGATAAAATCGAGCAGCAGCGGATCGACCTTGGCAAAGCCGTCTCGGCTGGCGTCGATCAGTTCGTAACCGTTGTGCACCATGGCACTTACGTTCTGCGCGACACCGTGATCGTCCGGCACTGCCAATGCGCCGTAGACCGTACGCCTGCCCGCCTCGGCCAATACCAACCCAGCCAGTGTCGTCCCGGTACCGGCTGCCAGCCACCAAGCGTCGTAATCCGCCCAGCCGAGCTGACTCAACTGCGCCTGCGCCTGCTCGACCAGCACCGCGCAGCCCAGCGCACCGGCCAGCCCGCCGCCGCCTTCGGGCACCGGATGAAGATGGGGATACTGTTCGCGCCAGGGCAACCAGAAGCCCGGCTCATGGCGTGCGCGATAGCCGCCGTAACCGAGCCAATGCAATTGCATGCCGAACGCCTTGAGGTCGAGCACGGTGGGGGTGTCTTGAGGATGGCCGCGCAACAGGCCGACCGTGGGAAAGCTAAAGCGCCTGCCCGCCGCCGCCAGGGCGTGCAGATGGTTGGAGTAGGCCCCGCCGAGGCTGATGACCCCGCTGGCCCCCGCGTCGCGGGCTTGATTCAGGTGTTCGGTGAGCTTGAACCACTTGTTGCCGCTGATCAGCGGGTCGATACGGTCCAGGCGCAGCATGGCCAACTCGACCCCGTTCAGCCAGTCGAGCTGCAAAGGTTCAAGGGGAGCGTGAGGTAGCCAGTCGAAAGGACCCATCGGGAAGTATCTGAATGAAAAGGAGCGGTAGTCTAACACCGCCCCTTTCGTCGACTTACAGCTCGGCGGCCAGGCGCGAACCCTGGTTGATGGCGCGCTTGGCGTCCAGCTCGGCCGCCACATCGGCACCGCCAATCAGGTGCACGTTCTGCCCGGCGGCAACCAGGCCGTCGTGCAGTTCGCGCAGCGGGTCCTGGCCGGCGCAGATGACGATGTTGTCCACCGCCAGCACCTGCGGCTCGCCCTCGGCGCCGATGCGGATATGCAGGCCTTCATCATCGATCTTCAGGTATTCGACGCTGTTAAGCATCTGCACCTGTTTGTTTTTCAGTCCGGTACGGTGGATCCAGCCGGTGGTCTTGCCCAGGCCGTCGCCGACCTTGGACGCCTTGCGTTGCAGCAGGAACACGTCACGCGCCGGTGCATGGCGCTCGGGCTTGATCCCGGCCACGCCGCCACGGGCCTCAAGTTGAGTGTCGATGCCCCACTCTTTCCAGAACGCTTCGCGATCCAGGCTGGTGGACACGCCCTGGTGCACCAGGAATTCCGACACGTCGAAACCGATACCGCCCGCGCCAATCACCGCCACGCGCTTGCCTACCGGCTTGCGCTCCAGGATCACGTCCAGGTAATTGAGCACCTTGGCGTTCTCCACACCCGCAATCGCCGGCGTACGCGGTGCGATACCGGTGGCCAGGATCACCTCGTCATAACCGCCCGCCACCAGTTGCGCCACATCGACACGGGTGTTGAGGCACAGCTCGACGTGAGTGGTCTGCAATTTGCGCTTGAAGTAGCGCAGGGTCTCGAAAAATTCTTCCTTGCCCGGTATGCGTTTGGCGATGTTGAACTGGCCGCCGATTTCGCTGGCCGAATCGAACAAGGTCACCTGATGCCCGCGCTCGGCAGCCACGGTAGCAGCAGCCAGTCCGGCAGGGCCGGCACCGACGACCGCAATTTTCTTGATCTGCTGCACGGGCAGGTAATTGAGTTCGGTTTCATAGCACGCCCGCGGGTTGACCAGGCAGGTGGTCAGCTTGCCGCCGAAGGTGTGGTCCAGGCACGCCTGATTGCAGCCGATGCAGGTGTTGATTTCGTCGGCGCGCCCCGCCGCGGCCTTGTTGACGAACTCCGGGTCGGCGAGAAACGGCCGCGCCATCGAGACCATGTCGGCATCGCCCTCGGCGAGAATCTGCTCGGCGACTTCCGGCGTGTTGATACGGTTGGTAGTGATCAGCGGAATCGTCACCGCACCTCGCAACTTGGCGGTGACCTTGCTGAACGCGGCGCGCGGCACTTTGGTGGCAATGGTCGGGATACGCGCTTCGTGCCAGCCGATACCGGTGTTGATAATAGTGGCGCCGGCCTGCTCGATGGCCTTGGCCAACTGCACGACTTCCTCCCAGACGCTGCCGCCCTCGACCAGGTCGAGCATCGACAGGCGGAAAATAATGATGAAATTCGGCCCGACCGCTTCACGCACCCGGCGCACGATTTCCACGGCCAGGCGCATACGGTTTTCAAAGCTGCCGCCCCAACGGTCGGTGCGATGGTTGGTGTGGGCGGCCAGGAACTGGTTGATGAAGTAACCTTCGGACCCCATGATTTCCACGCCGTCGTACTCGGCGACCTGGGCCAGCTGCGAGCAGGTGACGAAATCCTGGATCTGCTTCTCGATGCCCTCCTCGTCCAGCTCCCGGGGCTTGAACGGGTTGATCGGTGCCTGGATCGCACTCGGCGCTACCTGCTTGGGGCTGTAGGCATAACGCCCGGCATGCAGGATCTGCATGCAGATCTTGCCACCGGCGTCGTGCACGGCGCGGGTGACGATCCGGTGCTTTTGCGCCTCTTCGTCGGTGGTCAACTTGGCCGCACCGGCATACACGCCGCCTTCATCGTTCGGGCCGATGCCGCCGGTGACCATCAGGCCGACGCCGCCCCGGGCGCGCTCGGCGAAATACGCCGCCATGCGCTCGAAACCACCGGGCTTTTCTTCCAGGCCCGTGTGCATCGAGCCCATCAGGGTACGGTTGCGCAGGGTGGTAAAACCCAGGTCCAACGGGGCCAGCAGGTGCGGGTAGGCAGCAGCGGTCATGGTACAGCTCCACAACGGATCATCACGGGACGTGGAGGGCTCGAATGGCACCCCATCGGTTTATGTCCCACAGACTAAGAGGCGATCACCTACCGCTCAATGACTGAAACTGACAACTTATTGATCCAAATGCACAGCTACCCTTGGCAAGCCGGGCCAGGAGCCCTACCCTAGTCGCGAACCCTGCCCCCGGTCTGTTGTCTGTTGCCCCATGCGCAAATTACTCATATTCACCGTCACCATGGCCCTGGTTGCCGCCCTCGCCGCGTATCTGGTCTGGACCCAGGAGCGCCCTGTGGCGCATTACCTGTCGGACCTGCGCATCACCCTCGCGGTCAATGAAGGCCAGCCGGCCGAGCGTGGCAACCTGCTGGGCATCCAGCCGGAGCTGTTCCCCGCCGATTACCAGAGCCTGGAGCGCCTGCACCTGAAGCTCTCGGCCTACCTGCAAAAGGCCCGCGAACAGGGCTTGATCAACGACAAGACCGTCGTCGTGCTGCCGGAACATGTCGGCACCTGGCTGATGCTCGCCGGCGAGAAAAACGAGCTGTACCAGGCCACCCACCTCAAGGACGCGATGAACTGGCTGTCGATCAGCAATCCGTTGCAGTTCCTGCGCGCCTGGATCAGCGCCACCGGCGACAACCGCATGGATGATGCGTACCTGCGCATGAAAGCCGCCGGCATGGCGCGCGATTACCAAGTGCTGTTTGGCGGCCTGGCCAAGGAATTCGGCGTGACCCTGGTGGCCGGTTCCATCGCCCTGCCCAATCCCAGTGTGAACCTGGGGCAACTGCAGGTCGGCCATGGTGCGCTGTACAACGTCAGTGTGGTCTTTGCCGCCGATGGTTTGCCTCTGGGCCAGCCACAGCGCCAGCTGTACCCGATCTACGACGAGCGCGGCTTTATCGAACCCGGCGATGAAAACATCGTCAGCGTGGTCGACACCCCGGCCGGGCGCCTGGGCGTGCTGATCGGCAGCGACAGCTGGTACCCGGACAACTACCGCAAGCTCAACGAACAAGGTGCCCAGTTGATTGCCGTGCCGGCCTATGTGACCGGGCGTAACACCTGGGACCGCCCGTGGCGCGGCTTCAAGAGCGTGTCGACCCCTTCGGAAGTCAGCCTCAAGCCCGAGGAAACCAGCGAGGGCGAAGCCTGGCGCCGCCTGACCCTGATCAGCCAACCACCGATCAGCCAGGCCACAGCGGGCATGAGCGTGTTTTTGCGTGGCCAGTTCTGGGACCTGGGCAGCGCCGGGCAGAGCTTCCTGAGCCGCAACGGGCAACTGTTCGCCGACGGCGAAGCCCGTGGTGCGCGCCTGCTCAATATCTGGCTGTGACCGCGTGAAGCCGGTGCGCCTGGGGGATCTGTCGGTGGGCTTCGTGCACACCCTGGCCGATGCCGTGCACAGCCACGGCCTGGACCCACACCCCCTGTTGCTGCAATACGGCCTGGACCCGGCACGCCTGGCCGAAGCGGGCGCGCGCCTGTCGATCCCGCGCTATATGCGCCTGGGGCATGCGGCCATTCAACTGACCGGCGATCCGGGCCTGGGCCTGCGCATGGGTCAGCTCAGTCGCCTGAGCCAGGCCGGGCTCGCTGGTGTCACCGCCGCCCAGGCACCGACGGTACGCGAAGCCGCGCGCACGCTGACGCGCTTCGAACCACTGTATGGCTCCAACTACCGTGGGCAATCGAGCTTTCATGAAGACGCCGAAGGCGCCTGGCTGCGGTTTTATTCCATCAGTCCCTACAACGCCTATAACCGCTTTGTGGTGGACTCGATCATCGCCGGCTGGCTGCATCAACTGTCGAGCCTGGCGCAACAACCGGTGCCGGCCCAACGCATCGAAATCGAATTCCAGGCCCCCGAATACAGCCATTTGTATAGCGTGCTGGGGGACAGTCCTGTGCAGTTCGGCGCCGACCGCAATCAACTGCGCCTGACTCAGGCCACCCTGGCCCTGCGCAACCCGCAGTACTGCCCGAGCACCTGGCATCTGTTGTTACAGCTGTGTGAAAGGGAACTGGAGCAACTGACCCGCACCCGCAGCCTGCGCGAGCGCATTACTCGACTGCTGGGGCCGATGCTCAATGGTGGCCGGGAACCCGACCTGGAAGAAGTGGCGGCACGCTTGAAGCTGCCCACTTGGACCCTGCGCCGCAAACTGGCCGACGAAGGCACGCAATTTCGTGCGATTCTCAACGATACCCGCCGCGACTTGGCCATGACCTACATTCGCGACACGGAACTGGCCTTTGGCGAGATCGCCTACTTGCTCGGGTTTGCCTCGGCCCAAGCCTTCCAACGCGCCTTCAGGCGCTGGAACAACCAGACCCCAGGGGAATTTCGCCGCAGTCAGCGGCATTCCGCCTGAAGTCGGCCCTACAGCTCGGTGGCATCGTCGACCGGGTCCAGCGGGTCGAGTTCGAATGCCTGGTACTCCAGCAGTTCTTCCTGGTAATCGTCCATGGTGGACTCCTTGTTAAGTTAAAAATGCCAGCGCAATTAATGACCTTCACGACCAGACTAAAGTGCCGTCATGACGAAAAAATGTCTGCGCCATGATGTTCCCGCACGTGAAGATTAAACGCGGCGGCGGCGGACTGATTTAGTCGGAAGATCGAGGCACTATTGCAATCATTGCAATTGCAATCATAAGACCAATTCCATTAGTGTAGGCACCTCTGTCGCCAGGAGCCACCCCCATGCCCGCCTCTACCGCACTCGCTGCGCAGCTGTGCATCGACGCACTGGACACCTGCGCCTGCTCGCGCAGCTCACCGCTGTACACGGTCTTGAGCATGGCCGGCGCGCTGGAATCCAGTCGCCAGGCCTGGGTGATTCGCGGCCAGTCGCGCAGTCGGCGCCCGGGTAACTGGCCCACCTGGTTTGCGCGCAATACCGGGGAAAAGCCGCTGCTCTACCTGCACAGCGCCACCTCGTCTGCACAGCTGTGTGCACTGTCACACCGGACCGACCAGCGCGGCATTTTGTGCAATGACAGCGAAACCCAGCCATCCCCGTGGCCGAAGGGCGCGCAACCGTCGCTGCCGTTGTGGCTGGCCAGCCATCCACGCTGTACGCCCTACGACCCTGCCTCGGGCGAAGAGGCCCAGGCCATCGTGCTGGCCGGGTTGCGTACGCTGTACGTGGATGGCCAGCCGGGCTTTTATTACCTGGCGCTGCATGATCAGCCCAGCACCCTCGCACCGCAGACGCTGGACCGCGAAGGTGCGATCAAGGGCATGTATCCCGTGCGGCAAACTGCCGACGTGGCGAACGTGCGCTTGCTGGGTGCCGGTCGAGCCCTGGAAGAGGTCATGCACGCCGCGCAATTGCTTGAGCAGCAATGGGGCATCACGGCGCATGTATGGAGTTGCCCCAGTTACACCCGACTGGCCCGCGAGGCGGCGGCCGCCGAGCGCTGGAACCGCCTGCATCCCTGCGCGCCCAGGCGCAGCAGCCATCTGCGCGACTGCCTGGCGGGGAGTCGGACACCGGTGCTTGCCGTCACCGGCTACCCACAAGTGGTGGTCGACCAGTTGGCCGCGCATGTGAACACGCACTTCGTGGCGCTGGGCGCAGGCTCGGTACAGGCAGCCGCGCCGAACCGCTACTGGATTGCAGTGCTGGCATTAAAAGCGTTAGCCGATGAAGGGCACATCGAGACACACAAGGTGGAACACGCCCTGCAACGGTATGACCTGAAATGACCTCGCCACGGTTCACCCCATTTACGTTTTGCGCCGGCTACGGGTCTGCACGCCGGCTTCCATCGCCAACCCCGCCGTACGCTGCAGTGCATCGGCAAAGGCCTGACGGTGCTCAGGCTCGATTTGCGACAAAAACAGCTCATCCACGGTGCTTTCGTAGATTTTCCACATTTTCTTGCGCAGCGTACGGCCGGCCTCGGTGATCGAGGCAAATGCTGCGCGGCCATCGCCGTCGGAACGTGAACGCACCACCAGGCCGTCCTTTTCCAGGCGGTCGACCAGGCGCGTGAGGTTGTAACGCTCAATGGCCAGCACATCGGCCAATTCATGCATACGGCGCGTGCCTTCAGGACCGCTTTCCAAGCCCCACAGCGCGTCGTACCAGGCATACGGCGGCAGTTGCGCCTCGGTCAGCCGGCGCTCGATCTCACGGATGACCGTCCTGTGGGCCCTGACAAAACGGAACCATACATCCGGCTCTTTCGACGACATGCAACACCATCCGGGGAATTTCAAGAAGGTTGCAATAGTAGCTCATCACGGGCTAAATTCCGCCATGTCGTTGCAATTGCAACTATATCGCAGCGCGCCCACAAGGCGTTCGCCGCCCGGATCCGCCTACCCTGGAGCCTCATATGAATCCGAATAACGCCGCATCCCTGGACCACGATCCGCAGGAAACCCGTGAGTGGCTCGACTCCATCGAATCGGTGCTGTCGGCCGAAGGCCGCCCTCGCGCCCATTACCTGATCGACCAGTTGCTGGATTTCGACGTGGCGCGCCATGGCGACTTTTACGGGCGGGTGACTACCCCTTACGTCAACACCATCGCTGCCGACCGCCAACTGCCCTACCCCGGCGACCTGGACATTGAACGGCGGACCAATGCGTTTATCCGCTGGAATGCCATGGCGATGGTCTTGCGTGCCGGCAAACACTCAGGCGTGGGTGGGCATATCGCGACCTATGCGTCAGCCGCTGTGCTGTACGACGTAGGCTTCGACCATTTCTTTCGCGGCCGAACCGACACCTTCGACGGCGACCTTGTGTACATCCAGGGCCATTCCTCCCCCGGCATCTACGGCCGCGCCTATCTGGAAGGCCGCCTCAACGAAGCCCAACTGGATAACTTTCGCCGCGAAGCCGGTGGCGAGGGCCTGTCTTCCTACCCTCACCCACGGCTGATGCCGGACTTCTGGCAATTCCCTACGGTGTCCATGGGCCTGGGGCCGATCACGGCCGCTTATCAGGCGCGCTTCATGCGTTACCTGGAGTTTCGCGACCTCAAGCAACACCAGGGTCGCAAGGTTTGGGCGTTCCTCGGTGACGGCGAGATGGACCAGCCGGAATCCCTGGCCGCCATTTCCCTGGCCGGTCGCGAAAAACTCGACAACCTGATCTTCGTCGTCAACTGCAATCTGCAGCGCCTGGACGGTCCGGTGCGCGGTAACGCCAAGGTGATCCAGGAGTTCGAGAGCGTGTACCGTGCCGCCGGCTGGAATGTGATCAAGGTGATCTGGGGCGGTGGCTGGGATGCGCTGCTGGACAAAGACCACAGCGGCCTGCTGCGCCAGCGCATGATGGAATGCGTGGACGGCGACTACCAGAATTACAAATCCCAGAATGGCGCCTATGTGCGCGAGCATTTCTTCGGCAAATACCCGGAATTGCTGGCACTGGTTGCGGACATGTCCGACGACGATATCTGGAAACTCTCACGGGGCGGCCATGACCCGCTCAAGGTCTACAACGCCTACGCCGCCGCAGTGCGCCACAAGGGCCAGCCCACGGTGATCCTGGCCAAGACCGTCAAGGGCTTCGGCATGGGCGAAGCGGGCGAAGGCCAGAACGTCAATCATCAATTGAAGAAGATGGGTGCCGACGCGGTAAAAGCCTTCCGCGACCGATTCGGGCTGGAAGTGGCCGATGACCTGCTCGACGAAATTCCTTACCTCAAGCCGGCGGCCGACAGCACAGAAGCGCGCTATTTCAATGCCCGGCGCCAGGCGCTGGGCGGGTATGTGCCGGCCCGGCACACTGACGTTGCCCCGTTGACTGTCCCGCCCCTGTCCGCATTCGCCACTCAACTCAAGGACACCGGCGAGCGCGCCATATCTACCACCATGGCGTTTGTACGCATCCTCGGCACGCTGCTCAAGGACCCGCATCTGGGCAAGCTGATCGTCCCTATCGTGCCGGATGAGTCGCGCACCTTCGGCATGGAAAGCCTGTTCCGGCAGATCGGCATCCATTCCGCCGTGGGCCAGCTTTACACCCCGCAGGACGCCGGGCAACTGAGCTACTACAAAGAGAGCAAGGACGGACAGATCATGCAGGAAGGCCTGAATGAATCGGGTGCCATTTCCTCCTGGATCGCGGCAAGTACGTCCTACAGCAACCATGGCCTGATGACCGTCCCGTTCTACATTTTCTATTCGATGTTCGGCTTCCAGCGCGTCGGCGACCTGGCCTGGGCGGCGGGCGACGCGCGCGCCCGCGGCTTTCTGCTGGGTGCCACGGCCGGGCGCACCACCTTGATGGGTGAAGGGTTGCAGCATGACGACGGGCACAGCCATATCCTGGCCTCGGTAGTGCCGTGCTGCGTGGCCTACGACCCGACTTTTGCCTACGAGCTGGCGGTGATTATTCGCGAGGGCATGCGGCGCATGTATGTCGAACAGCAAGACATTTACTACTACATCACCCTGCTCAACGAAAACTACCCGCACCCGGCGATGCCCGAAGGCGTAGAGGATGGGATTCTCAAGGGCATGTATCCGCTGAGCACACACGCGGATGCTCGGGTTCAGCTGATGGGAAGTGGTTCGATCCTGCGCGAAGTCATCGCCGCAGCGTCGCTGCTCCGGGAAGATTTCGCTGTAGAGAGCGATGTGTGGAGCGTCACCAGCCTGACCGAGTTGCGCCGTAACGGGCACGCCGTAGAGCGCTGGAACCTGTTGCATCCGCAAAGTGAGCCGCGTCTGAGTTACGTGGAGGAGTGCCTTGTCGGAAAAGCCGGGCCGGTGGTGGCGGCGACGGACTACATGAAATTATTCGCCGATCAGATTCGCCCCTTCGTACACGGCCGCCGCTTTGTCGCGCTGGGAACCGATGGGTTCGGGCAGTCGGACACCCGGGAAGCGTTGCGCGAGTTCTTTGAAGTGGACCGCCACTTCATCGTGCTGGCGGCGTTGAAGGCGCTGGCGGATGACGGTGTGATCGGTCGTGACAACATCACAGAGGCGATCAACCGCTACGGGATCAATGTCGACAAGACAGACCCCGTAACGGTCTGAGTCACTGCGTTGGCGTTGGCAGGGCGGGAATCGCCTCTGTCGGCGCCGGCAGGCTGGGGTTGGTCGGCGCGGGCGCGGACTCGGTGGCCGGGGTCTCAGGTGGAGTCTGCGGTGCCGGCTCCACGCTCGGCGCGATGGGTGCGGCCTCCGGTGGCGGGGCCAGTGGCTGCGCGGCGGCAGGGATTGCGGGCATCTGCTGAGGTGTCTCGAGCTTCTCGGCGGCCGGCGCGGCTTTCGGTTCAGGCATGCCAAGCTCATCCTTGGGCTTCTCGGGTATATGCGCAGCCTGCTTCACTTCCTGGGGCAGGAACACATCCACCAAGGCAAAGTAACGCTCATAGAACTTGGGCGCCGAGACGGTCTCGCTCGCCACCTTGACCATCGAGTCATCGGTGGAGCCGATCGGCATCGACACCGAACCCAGCACCCCAACCCCGAGACTTGCGGAGTTGTTGACCTTCTTCAGCGCATAGCGGTCCTGCAGGGCGTTGGCAAACATCGTCGAATGGTTGCTGCCTTTGCCATCGGCGGCACACACCACGTTGAAGCTGATCTGCAGGTGGGTCTCGCCGGTCTGCTGGAAACTTTTGTTACCGGCCACCAGCTTCGGATCGCTGCTGGTGATGATATAGCCCTGGCTCAGCAGGGCACGGCGCGCCGCTTCACAGGCCGCCACATCGCTCACCGGGTAATCGCGGGAAAACGTACCGGAGTCGTCGAAATTCTCATGTTCGTAAATAGCGGTCTTGGGTGACGAGCAACCCGCCGCGCCCGCCAGCACCAGCGCCAACCCGAGGTTTCGCAAGTGAAATGATGTCAACATCGAAAATCCTGAGAAAAACAGTCCGGGCGGTATTGTGCAACAGAACGAGGGGTGGGCGCGCGCATTCCTGTCGGTAAAACGTCACAGGCTTTAATGCGCGCAAAAAAAGACCCCGGCCTCTTCAGGACGGGGTCTTTTTATTCAAGCCGACATCAGAACTTCTTGATGTCTGCCTGGGTTTCCAGCTGCTTGCGATATGCCGCGAAGTCCTGCTGGCCGATACGGGACGCGAGGAAGCGGCGGTATTGCGCTTTTTCTTCGTCCGTAGGGGCTGCCGCTTCGTTGACACCGTTCAAGCGCACGATCATCAGGCTGCCGTCACGCAGAGTGACGGTGGTGAAGGTCGGCTTGTCCTTGGCCGCTGGCTTGGGCATGCGGAACAACGCTTGCAGCACAGCAGGGTCGACGCCTTCCTGGCCACGGGTCGCCGCTTCAGTCACCTTCCAGGCCTGGCCGTCAATCGGCTGGTCCAGTGCGGTCTTGCCATCACGCAGGCTGGCGATCAACTCGTCGGCATGGGTTTTGGCGGCAGCGCTCGCACGCTCCTTGGTCATCTGCGTGCGGATCGCCGCCTCGACCTTTTCCAGCGGCAGCTGGGCAGGCTTGAGGTGTTCTTTGGCGCGCAGCACGATGATGGTTTCCGGGTCCAGCTCAATGGCGCTGCTGTTGGCCCCCTCATCCAGCACTTCCGGACTGAACGCAGCGGTGACCACGGCACGGTTGGCCGCAACGCCTTCGCCACCTTCACGGCCGAACGGCGCCGAGGTGTGTACGGTCAATTTCAGGTCGGACGCCGGCTGGGCCAGGTCGGAAGCCTCGAATGCCGCATCTTCCAATTGCTTGGTCGCCTCGACGAACCGCTGTTCAACCTGCTGGGTCTTGAGCTCGCGGGTCAGCTTGTCTTTCAGGCTGGCGAACGTCGGCACTTGCGGTGCTTCAACGCCCAACAGCTTGATCAAGTGCCAACCGAAGGCGCTGCGCACCGGCGCGGACACCTGGTCTTGCTTGAGGCCGTACAGCGCCGTTTCGAAGTCCGGATCGTACACGCCGGGACCGGCAAAGCCGAGATCACCGCCATTGTTGGCCGAACCCGGATCCTGGGAGAACTCCTTGGCCAGGGCGTCAAACTGTTCGCCCTTGGCCAGGCGCGCCTGGATGTCTTCGATCTTGGCCTTGGCTTGCGCCTCGGTGACCTTGTCGTTGACCTCGATCAGAATGTGCGCGGCGCGACGCTGTTCAGCGAGGTTGGCGGTTTCTTTCTCGTAGGCGGCCTGCAGCTCATCGTCCTTGACGGTGACCTGGTCGAAGAAGGACGACTTCTTCAGCTCCAGGTAGTCGATGACGACCTGATCCGGAGTCATGAACTCCTTGGCATGCTGGTCGTAGTAGGCCTTGACTTCGGCGTCGGTGAGTTTCACCGCTGCCGGGTCAGCCTTGATATTGACGGTGGCGAAATCGCGGGTCTGTTTCTCCAGACGGGCGAATGCCAGCACCTCGGCATCGGTCACGAAACCACTGCCGGCGATTCCTGCGCGAACCTGGCCGATCAGCATTTCCTGGGTCATCATCTGACGGAATTGCAGGCGGCTGTAGCCCAGTTGACGAATCACCTGGTCAAAGCGCTCGGCGTTGAACTGGCCATCCACCTGGAACTCCGGCGTCTGCAGGATCACCTGGTCCAAGGCCGCTTCCGAGAAGCCGAACTTGGAATCCGCCGCGCCTTGCAGCAGCAGCTTGCGATCGATCAGGCCCTTGAGGGCCGCGTCGCGCAACAGTTTTTCGTCCAACAGGGAAGCATCGAAATCCTTGCCCAGTTGTTGCATCAGCTGGCGCCGTTGCATATCAACGGCCTGGCTCAGTTCGGTCTGGGTGATTTCCTCACCGTTGACCTTGGCCACGTCCTGCTTGTTATTACCCGAAGCCTGGAAAATAGCCTCGATACCGGTGAACGCCATCAATGCGACGATGATCCCGATAATGGTCTTGGCAATCCAGCCTTGTGAATTGTCCCTGATATTTTGCAGCATGCGTCCCCCAGAAACGGTTGAACATCAAAAATAGGCAACCGTGGAGCGTGGGTAGAATCCGGATAGAAGAAAGGCGCATCCGAGGATGCGCCTTCTCGTAACTGGCGGAGCGGACGGGGGTTTTAACTCTGACCCCCGGCGTGGCGACCCGATGGATACTCGGGCCGGCTACCGCTCCGCTGCCAGGCCAGACCAGCGTCCGACCCGGGTAAGCAAAGGCTTGATCGAAGCTTAGTTAACGGCTTCTTTCAGGGCTTTACCGGCTTTGAAACCTGGTTTCTTGGCAGCAGCGATTTGCAGTGCTTTGCCGGTCTGTGGGTTACGGCCAGTGCGAGCTGGACGGTCAGTCACAGAGAAAGTACCGAAGCCTACCAGTACCACGGAGTCGCCGGCCTTCAGAGCGCCAGTGACGGATTCGATTACTGCGTCCAGCGCACGGCCGGCAGCAGCTTTCGGGATATCAGCGGATGCAGCGATAGCATCAATCAGTTCCGACTTGTTCACTCTAAGTCCCCTTACATATCTATGAGTATGATTCTAAGTTTTTTGGTAAAAAGCAAAAACCAGTGCTGGATGGCCAACAGACACTTAAGAGCCGCTTTATAACAAGGGCTCTAAAAAGCTGTCAAGGAAGCCCCCCAGGCTCCAACACTTTAATGCGTGCTAATTCTTTCCTTGGAATCCGACTCGCGTTTTTCGTCCTTCGCGACAATCTCCGGAGCCACATCCGGCAAGGGCTCCGGCGCGTATTGCAGCGCAATTTGCAGGACTTCGTCAATCCATTTAACCGGTTTGATCTGAAGATCCTGTTTAATATTGTCTGGAATTTCCTTCAGGTCGCGGACATTCTCTTCGGGAATGATCACGGTCTTGATTCCACCCCGGTGCGCGGCGAGCAATTTCTCTTTCAGACCACCGATGGCCAATACCTGGCCACGCAGGGTGATCTCACCGGTCATCGCCACATCGGCACGCACCGGAATGCCGGTCAATGCCGACACCAGGGCCGTGCACATGCCTACACCCGCGCTGGGACCGTCCTTCGGGGTTGCCCCTTCCGGCATATGGATATGGGTGTCGTGCTTCTCGTGGAAGTCCAGGGGAATGCCCAGGCTCCTGGCGCGACTGCGCACCACGGTCTGCGCGGCGGTGATCGATTCGACCATCACATCGCCCAGGGAGCCGGTCTTGATCAACTGCCCCTTGCCCGGGATGACGGCCGCTTCAATCGTCAGCAACTCGCCGCCCACCTGGGTCCACGCCAGGCCAGTCACCTGCCCTACCTGATCCTGCTGCTCGGCCAGGCCGTAGCGGAATTTACGCACACCGAGGAAATGTTCCAGCGCGTCGGCCGTCACTTTCACCGAGAAGCGTTTTTCCAGTGCATGTTCCTTGACCGCCTTGCGGCAGATTTTCGCAATCTGACGCTCGAGGCCCCGTACACCGGCCTCGCGGGTGTAATAGCGCACGATGTCACGGATGGCTTCGACGTCAAACTCGATCTCGCCTTTCTTCAGGCCGTTGGCCGAGGTCTGCTTGGGCGCGAGGTATTTGACGGCGATGTTGATCTTTTCGTCTTCGGTGTAACCCGGCAGGCGAATCACTTCCATCCGGTCCAGCAACGCCGGCGGAATGTTCATGGAGTTGGAGGTGCACAGGAACATTACGTCGGACAGGTCGTAATCGACTTCCAGGTAATGGTCGTTGAAGTTGTGGTTCTGCTCGGGATCGAGCACCTCAAGCAGCGCCGACGCAGGATCGCCGCGCATATCGCTGCCCATTTTGTCGATTTCATCGAGCAGGAACAGCGGGTTACGCACGCCCACTTTGGTCATTTTTTGAATCAATCTTCCTGGCATCGAACCGATATATGTCCGGCGATGGCCGCGGATTTCCGCTTCGTCACGCACGCCGCCAAGGGCCATGCGCACAAATTTGCGGTTGGTCGCGCTGGCGATGGACTCCGCCAGAGAGGTTTTACCCACCCCGGGAGGCCCGACCAGGCATAACACCGGACCCCGAATTTTCTTCACACGCTTTTGCACGGCGAGGTATTCAAGGATCCGCTCCTTGACCTCCTCAAGACCATAATGGTCGGCATCGAGGATTTCTTCGGCGCGGGTCAGGTCCAGGCGTACCTTGGTCTGGGCCTTCCACGGCACTTGCACGAGCCAATCGATGTAGGAGCGCACCACGGTGGCTTCAGCCGACATCGGCGACATTTGCTTGAGCTTGTTCAGCTCGGCCGTCGCCTTGGTCAGCGCATCCTTCGGCAGGCCGGCGGCATCGATACGCTTTTTCAGCTCTTCGATCTCGTTGTGGCCTTCCTCGCCGTCGCCGAGCTCTTTTTGAATGGCCTTCATCTGCTCATTCAAGTAGTACTCGCGCTGGCTGCGCTCCATTTGTTTCTTCACGCGGCCACGAATGCGCTTCTCGACCTGCAGCAGGTCGATTTCACCATCGAGCAGTGCCAGCACGTGCTCGACACGGGCCGACAGGTCAATGATCTCGAGGATGTCCTGCTTCTGCTCGATTTTCAGCGCCATGTGCGCCGCCATGGTGTCGACCAGGCGACTCGGCTCATCGATGCTGTTCAGGGACGACAGGACTTCCGCCGGGACCTTCTTGCCCAGCTGCACATACTGTTCGAACTGCGAAAGCAGGCTGCGCACGAATACTTCGGACTCACGCTCAGGGGCTTCGACTTCGTCGATCAGCGCCACTTCGGCGCGCAGGTGGCCGTCGACCTCCATGAAACGCTCGACCGCACCGCGCTGCTCGCCTTCCACCAGCACCTTGACGGTACCGTCGGGCAGCTTGAGCAATTGCAGGACAGTTGCAACGGTACCGACGCGATACAGGGCGTCTTCGCCCGGATCATCATCGGCAGGATTCTTCTGGGCCAGCAGCAGGATCTGCTTGTCGCCCGTCATCGCGGCCTCGAGGGCTTCGATAGACTTCTCGCGCCCCACGAACAGCGGGATAACCATGTGCGGATAGACGACGACATCACGCAACGGCAGGAGAGGCAATTCGATGGTTGTCTTCATGATTTCGCCTCTATGACAGTTGAAAAATAAGCTTGAAACCAAGATGGGGGTTGCATGCAAAAAAAACAAGCTCAATGCCAGCACTTAAACGCATGAATAAACGCGATTTAATCAGCCGTCACGCAAAAACACCCCAAAAAAACAAGGGGCCCCAAAAAGGCCCCTTGCTTGTACCGCCACTGCAAAGACGCTTATGCGTCAGGTGCAGCCTTGGCAGCCGGCTCACTGTTTTCATAGATATACAGCGGCTTGGACTTGCCTTCGATAACGCTTTCGTCGATCACCACTTTACTCACCTCGGACTGCGAGGGGATTTCGTACATGGTGTCGAGCAACACGCCTTCGAGGATCGAGCGCAGACCACGTGCACCGGTCTTGCGCTCCAGTGCGCGCTTGGCCACTGATTTGAGCGCGTCGGTACGGAACTCGAGGTCCACACCTTCCATCTCGAACAGCTTGGCGTACTGCTTGGTCAGGGCGTTTTTCGGCTCGGTGAGGATCTGAATCAACGCCGCCTCATCCAGCTCGTCCAGCGTCGCCAGAACCGGCAGACGGCCGACGAATTCCGGGATCAGACCGAACTTGACCAGATCGTCAGGTTCGACTTCACGCAGGGACTCGCCCACCTTCTTGCCTTCTTCCTTGCTGCGCACTTCCGCGCCGAAACCGATACCGCCCCGGGTGGAGCGCTGCTGGATGACCTTTTCCAACCCGGAAAACGCACCGCCACAGATAAACAGGATGTTACGCGTATCGACCTGCAGGAATTCCTGCTGCGGATGCTTGCGGCCGCCCTGGGGCGGTACCGAAGCGACCGTGCCTTCGATCAGCTTCAACAGGGCCTGCTGCACGCCTTCACCGGAAACATCCCGAGTGATCGACGGATTGTCCGACTTGCGCGAAATCTTGTCGATTTCGTCGATGTAGACAATACCCATCTGGGCCTTCTCTACGTCGTAGTCGCACTTCTGCAGCAGTTTCTGAATGATGTTCTCGACATCTTCGCCCACGTAGCCCGCCTCGGTGAGGGTGGTGGCGTCGGCGATGGTGAACGGAACGTTCAGCAGGCGAGCGAGGGTTTCCGCAAGCAGGGTCTTACCCGAGCCTGTGGGGCCGATCAGCAGGATATTACTCTTGCCGAGTTCGACTTCGTCGCCTTTCTTGTCACGCTGGTTCAGGCGCTTGTAGTGGTTGTACACCGCTACGGCCAGAACCTTTTTTGCACGCTCCTGACCAATCACATACTGGTCAAGGATGCCGCTGATTTCTTTAGGCGATGGGAGTTTGTGCGCACTGCTCTCGGCCTGGGCTTCCTGCACCTCCTCGCGGATGATGTCATTGCACAGGTCGACGCATTCGTCGCAGATAAACACCGAGGGGCCGGCAATCAATTTGCGTACTTCATGCTGGCTTTTGCCACAGAAGGAGCAATAAAGCAGCTTGCCGTTGTCCTCGCCGTTGCGGGTGTCAGTCATTCGTTCGATCCAAATCCGATAGGCTTGCAACACAAGATGAAGGCTTATGCGGGCTTTTTCAAGCCCGCCAGTGGTCGGGCATGCCGACCAGCCCTATTTTGAGCGGCTTATATTAAGCGGGGCGCTTTTCGATCACTGCGTCGATCAACCCGTATTCACGGGCGGCTTCAGCGCTCATGAAATTATCACGGTTGGTATCACGCTCGATTTCTTCAAGTGTGTGCCCGCTGTGCTTGGCCATCAGCGTATTGAGGCGCTCACGAATGAAGAGGATTTCCTTGGCATGGATTTCGATGTCCGATGCCTGGCCCTGGAAACCGCCCAGTGGCTGGTGAATCATCACGCGTGAGTTCGGCAGGCAGTAACGCTTGCCCTCGGCACCGGCGGTCAGCAGGAATGCACCCATGCTGCAGGCCTGGCCAATGCAGGTAGTCGACACGTTTGGCTTGATGAACTGCATGGTGTCGTAGATCGACATGCCCGCCGTCACCGAACCGCCCGGCGAGTTGATGTAGAGATGGATGTCCTTGTCCGGGTTTTCCGCTTCAAGGAACAGCAGCTGCGCACAGATCAGGTTGGCCATGTAGTCCTCTACCGGCCCAACCAGAAAGATCACTCGCTCCTTGAGCAGGCGCGAGTAGATGTCGTAGGCGCGTTCGCCACGAGCGGACTGCTCGACAACCATCGGGACCAGGCCGCCTGCGGCCTGGATATCAGAGTTCTGCTGAATATAGGAATTACGGAACATGCTCTGCAGTTACTCCCAAATAGTCATGTCTTGAAAACGCATAAGCCAGCGCGAGGCTGGCTTATGGTTGAATTTCCAACGAGTTGGACAATCAGTCGGCTTGTGCTGCTTCTGCCGGTTTGACTGCTTCTTCGTAAGAGACCGCTTTATCGGTCACCTTAGCCTTCTGCAGAACAGTATCCACAACTTGTTCTTCAAGCACAACCGAACGTACTTCGTTCAGTTGCTGGTCGTTCTTGTAGTACCAAGCCACAACCTGCTCAGGCTCCTGGTAGGCCGAGGCCATTTCCTGGATCATTTCGCGAACACGGTCTTCGTCCGGCTTGAGGTCGAACTGCTTGACCACTTCAGCCACGATCAGGCCCAGCACGACGCGGCGCTTGGCTTGCTCTTCGAACAGCTCGGCCGGCAGCTGGTCAGGCTTGATGTTGCCACCAAACTGCTGGACAGCTTGTACGCGCAGGCGATCCACTTCGTTGGACAGCAGGGCCTTTGGCACTTCGATCGGGTTGGCGGACAGCAGACCGTCCATGACCTGGTTCTTGACCTTGGACTTGATCGCCTGGCGCAGCTCGCGCTCCATGTTCTTGCGAACTTCGGTGCGGAAGCCTTCGATGCCGGTTTCCTTGATGCCGAATTGAGCGAAGAACTCTTCGTTCAGTTCCGGCAGCTTAGGCTCGGAAACGCTGTTGACGGTCACGGTGAACTCGGCGGCTTTGCCGGCCAGGTCCAGGTTCTGGTAGTCAGCAGGGAATTCCAGGTTCAGAACGCGCTCTTCACCGGCCTTGGCGCCGACCAGGCCGTCTTCGAAGCCCGGGATCATGCGGTTGGAGCCCAGCACCAGCTGGGTACCGGTGGCGGAACCGCCAGCGAACACTTCGCCGTCAACCTTGCCAACGAAATCGATGTTCAGTTGGTCTTCGTTCTGGGCGGCACGGTCGGCCACTTCGAAACGGGTGTTCTGCTTGCGCAGGATTTCCAGCATGTTGTCCAGGTCCGAATCAGCGACATCGGCGCTCAGGCGCTCGATTTCGATGCCTTCAAAACCGGCCACTTCAAACTCAGGGAACACTTCGAACGTCGCTACGTATTCCAGGTCCTTGCCAGCTTCCAGGGACTTGGGTTCGATCGACGGCGAGCCAGCCGGGTTCAGCTTCTGCTCGACAACGGCTTCGTAGAAGGAAGCCTGGATCACGTCACCTACCGCTTCCTGGCGCGCATCGGCACCAAAACGACGCTTGATTTCGCTCATCGGCACTTTGCCTGGACGGAAACCAGCGATCTTGGCCTTCTGGGCAGTCTGCTGCAGACGCTTGTTGACCGCAGTCTCGATACGCTCTGCCGGCACGGTGATGCTCATGCGGCGCTCGAGAGCAGTAGTATTTTCAACAGAAACTTGCATGGATATTCCTCGTTGCACAGACATTAGCCGGCCATTTCCGACCCCAATCAAGGGCATGCATTCTAGTGGGTCAAACTCAAGAAGTCACCCTACTGAAAATACACCTGGAAACAGCCAGCAATTTATCGGTACGAAGGCACTGAAGTACCTCGCCCCGGTGACAAATACAGCCAATTGCGCCAGGGCTCTGCGCCGCCCTTCTATATAGTGAGAAAGCAGCCATTCATCTCCCTGACGGTCCGCCCCGCGAACGGCGCGAACGGGCAACGCGGCATCATCGAGACACACAAATACGACGAAACGCGCTGCCGATGGAGCCCACTACCTGCGACCGCTGACATATCAAGCGGCCAAAACCAAAAAAGGCGCCAGACTGTTAAATCTGGCGCCTTTCGAATATGGGGTGGACGAAGGGGATCGAACCCTCGACAACGGGAGTCACAATCCCGTGCTCTACCAACTGAGCTACGCCCACCATATTGCATTAACAAAGAAACCAAACTACTTCTTTTTCTTTGTCCAACCTTGCCCGACCTGACAGCCGAGCAACGTTTTATTTGGTGCGGATGAAGAGACTCGAACTCTTACGCCTCGCGGCGCTGGAACCTAAATCCAGTGTGTCTACCAATTCCACCACATCCGCGCTTGAAGCTCTTAAAGCAAAGGCGCCAGACGGTTAATCTGGCGCCTTTCAAAATATGGGGTGGACGAAGGGGATCGAACCCTCGACAACGGGAGTCACAATCCCGTGCTCTACCAACTGAGCTACGCCCACCATATAGCGCTACTTGTGCCAAAGCTGCCTAATGGCGCACCCGGCAGGACTCGAACCTGCGACCATCCGCTTAGAAGGCGGATGCTCTATCCAGCTGAGCTACGGGCGCCTGATTAATCTGTACTCTTGGAGGATTACAAACTAAGTGTTTCCAGCCTTGCAGGACAACAATTCTGCTCGACTTTCTAACCAGTGCTAGGCTGTGCCCGACAAGTGCGACGAATAGTATAGAGCGGCCTGAAACCCGTCAAATCTTTTTTGAAAAAAACTGATTTTATTTAAGGGGTTAGGCCAATTTGCAGACCAAGCGCCTTTGCCCTCGCGCCTTGGCGTGCGAGAATGCGCGCACTTTTCTTCTCCCTCTCGATGGTTAATCACGCGTAATGACTGCACAACTTATCGACGGCAAATCAATCGCCGCCAGCCTGCGCCAGCAGATCGCCAAACGCGTCACCGAGCGTCGCCAGCAAGGCCTGCGCACGCCTGGCCTCGCGGTGATCCTGGTCGGCAGCGATCCTGCCTCTCAGGTTTATGTCTCGCACAAGCGTAAAGACTGCGAAGAGGTGGGCTTTATCTCCAAAGCCTACGACTTGCCTTCGAACACCACTCAACAGGCCCTGGCCGACCTGATTGACAGCCTCAACGATGACCCGGACATGGACGGCATCCTGCTCCAGTTGCCGCTGCCCGAGCACCTGGACGCCTCCCAACTGCTGGAACGCATCCGCCCGGACAAAGACGTCGATGGTTTCCACCCCTATAACGTCGGTCGCCTGGCCCAGCGCATCCCGCTGCTGCGCCCCTGCACGCCCAAAGGGATCATGACGTTGCTGGAAAGCACCGGGGTCGATCTCTATGGCCTCGACGCCGTCGTGGTTGGCGCCTCGAACATCGTCGGTCGCCCGATGGCCATGGAACTGTTGTTGGCCGGCTGCACCGTGACCGTTACCCACCGCTTCACCAAGGACCTGGCCGGCCACGTTGGCCGCGCCGACCTGGTGGTGGTCGCCGCCGGCAAGCCGGGCCTGGTCAAAGGTGAATGGATCAAGGAAGGCGCCATCGTCATTGACGTGGGCATCAACCGCCAGGACGACGGCAAGCTGGTCGGCGACGTGGTCTACGACACCGCCCTGCCCCGCGCCGGCTGGATCACCCCGGTTCCAGGCGGCGTAGGCCCGATGACCCGGGCGTGCCTGCTGGAGAACACGCTGTATGCGGCGGAAACGCTCCACGGCTAATAACCACGCGTACTGAAAAAGCCCTGCCTTAGCGCGGGGCTTTTTATTGCCTGAAGAAAAACTGTTTTTTCTTAGTTTTTAAGCACTTTCGTCTGGTTCTGGAAGAACATTCGACAGTTTCTGATCCATACTCCTAGAATGTAACGCCATTTTTCATAAAACCCGTTTCCCAAACGGTATTTCCTTACTTTTTAGCGAGTTCATCCGCGTGAAAATTCGTCTTTCTCTTGTCAGCCTGTTTTTTGCTTTCACAGGCACCTTCGCCCACGCCGCCGAATCCACCCTGGCCCCGCGTGACGCCTCCAAACTGCAAATTGCTTCCGGCAGCGCCATGCTCGTGGATTTGCAGACCAACAAAGTGATCTATGCCAGCAACCCCGACGTGGTGGTGCCCATCGCGTCCGTGAGCAAGCTGATGACCGGCCTGATCGTGCTGGAAGCCAAGCAGAACATGGATGAATACATCGATATCAACATCACCGACACGCCAGAGATGAAAGGGGTGTTCTCGCGCGTGAAGATCGGCAGCCAGATGCCGCGCAAGGAGATGCTGCTGATCGCATTGATGTCCTCGGAAAACCGCGCCGCCGCGAGCCTGGCCCACCATTATCCGGGCGGCTACGCGGCGTTTATTGCGGCGATGAACGCCAAGGCCAAGGCGCTGGGCATGACCAGCACCCATTACGTGGAGCCTACAGGCCTGTCGATCCACAACGTGTCGACCGCCCGCGACCTGAGCAAATTGCTGGCCTATGCGCGCAAATTCCCGATGTTGAGCCAGTTGAGCACCACCAAGGAAAAGACCGTGGCGTTCCGCAAGCCCAACTACACCCTGGGTTTCTCCAACACCGACCACCTGATCAATCGTGCCAACTGGGACATCAAGCTGACCAAGACCGGCTTTACCAATCAGGCCGGGCACTGCCTGGTGCTGGTCACGAGCATGGGTAACCGCCCGGTGTCGCTGGTGATCCTGGATGCTTTTGGCAAGTTCACCCACTTTGCCGATGCCAGCCGTATTCGCAGCTGGGTCGAGACCGGCAAGGGCGGCGCGGTGCCGGATGTGGCGTTGCGCTACAAGGCTGACAAGAATCTGAAGAACCGTGCGGGTGTGACGGAAGTGCGTCGCTAGTCAGCTGACAGCACCGATCAAATGTGGGAGGGGGTTTGCCCCCTCCCACATTTTTATCTGCGTTCCGCCAGGACCTTGAGCGCCTGGGCCGCCGCCCCTTCCTGCCCGGCCTGGGCCGTAGCGTTCGCCGCCTCCCGCCAACGCTGCGCGTCCACATTCGCCGGCAACTGGCTCGGACGCTGGGTCAGGATCGCCCAATGACCCGCGCTCTTCCACGCCGACTCGAAGTCACCAAAGCTCATCATCAATCGCCGCTCCATGCCGGAACGCAACAGCACCGTGCTTTTCTGCTGATTGAACCCCACCACCACGACGTAACGCGGGCCGGACCAGAAGCTGGAGTTGATGCGCGCCATTACCGGATAACCGGCCGCCACCTGCGCCAGCACTGCGGTCAGCCCGGCATCCAGCGGATACACCATCAGCCCGTACTCACGCGCCAGCTTTGGCATGTTGCGCTCAAGGTCCGCCTCGGCGCCCGGCAGGTGCAGTGGCTTATCGAGCAGCCCCGGTGTCATGACAATGCCTTGTTGCGACAGCATGCTGGCCAGTGCCGCAGGACCGCTCTGATAAGCCTCGCTGCGAAAAGTGGGGACGCCATTGAGCTCAACCCGCTCCGGCAGGCCGGGAAGTTTCGACGGCTGGCTGGAACAGGCCATCAGCCCCAGGGCACAGGCCAGCAGGATGGATGTTTTGAGGTTCGACCGTAAGCGCAATGTTTGACTCTCTTGATCAACTGCCGGTGAGGGCCCCGATCATAGGACGCTCTTGGGCAAGGGTATAGCCTCACGTGTCGATAAACCGCCCGCCATAGAGCAAACAAGTTGGACGGACACGACCATTGGTCAATAGCAGGCAACCGCCGGGTAGCTAGACTGTCCATTGAGAAGACTGTGTGTACCCCGGACGGGGTGAAGGGAGGCCTGAATGAGCCTTGCAACGACGATTTTCCTGTTGATCTGCGGTTGGCTGGCGGTGGCCGCCGCCATGTTGTGGGGGGTCATGCGCGTGACCCGCCGGCACCATCACCCCCACGTCAAACCCGCCGCGCCCGCCAAGCCGAGCAAGGCGACGGTGCATCACGCCTAGCCGGGCATGCAATTGAAGTCCTGGGTGGCGGCGACCTCCTTGCCGTGGCCATCCTTGAGCGCTGCGCGCACGGTAGTCCCCAGGCTCGATTCCTCCAGGGTGTAATGCTCACCCGCCTTGAAATGCTTGTACTCGACCCGGCCCTGGCAGTCCTGCTGGTTATCGTCGCCGGGCTCCTCCTCAAACAACGTCACGTCCAGGCGATGGTCCCCGGGGCTCACTTCGAAGTAGCGCCCGTCATCGACGCGCTTGCCATCGAGACGCTCGGCCAACAAGTCATTGGGTGCCTCTTCTTTCAAGCCGATCCAGGCTTGGCTCGGGTCGGCCTTGGGTATCGGGCCGGCACACGCCGACAACAGTACGACAGCCGCAAGGGTGGGAATCAACAACAGTGTTTTCGGTGACATGGCAGGGCTCCAAAGCGCATCAGTAAAAAGCGTATCCGATGGCTGACAAGCTTGAAGAGCCGCCGTTTGTAGAACAAATGAATACAAATGAAACGATCTTCAGCCGTTACCTAAATGTTCCTTCACCTGGCTGAAAGGTGCGTGTTAGGTGGGTCGGGCAAGACTGCCGGGGTTTGCAATCCTGCTCTTCTCGGAGACTCACGCATGCTCGGGCTGGTAAAGACCGCACTGCACAAGCCGTACACGTTTATCGTGCTGGCCATATTCATCTGCATCATCGGGCCCATGGCGGCCCTGCGTACGCCCACCGATGTGTTCCCCGATATCGGTATCCCCGTGGTCGCCGTGGTCTGGCAATACAACGGCCTGTCGCCGGACGCAATGGCCGGGCGGGTGATCTACACCTACGAACGCTCCCTGAGCACCACCGTCAACGACATCGAACATATCGAATCGCAATCCCTGCCAGGCATGGGCATCGTCAAGATCTTCTTCCAGCCCGGCGTGGATATCCGCACCGCCAACGCCCAGGTCACGGCGGTATCACAGACGGTGCTCAAGCAAATGCCACCGGGTATCACGCCGCCGCTGATCCTCAACTACAGCGCCTCCACGGTGCCGATCCTGCAAATGGCGTTCTCGAGCCCGAGCCTGTCGGAGGCGAGAATCCGCGACCTGGTGCAGAACAACATCCGCCTGCCGCTGAGCGCCCTGCCCGGCCTGGCGATGCCCACGCCGATGGGCGGCAAGCAGCGCCAGATCACCCTGGACCTCGACCCCCAGGCCCTGGCGGCCAAGGGTTTGTCGGCCCAGGACGTAGGCAATGCGCTGGCATTGCAGAACCAGATCATCCCGGTGGGCACCGCCAAGCTCGGCCCCAACGAATACACGATCCTGCTGAACAACAGCCCCAAGGCCATCGATGAGCTCAACGACTTGCCGATCAAGAACGTCGACGGCGCGATCATCACCATCGGCCAAGTGGCCCACGTACGGGACGGCTCGCCCCCGCAGACCAATATCGTGCGCGTCGACGGCCACCGTGCGGTGCTGATGCCGGCCTTGAAGAACGGCAGTATCTCGACGCTCTCGATCATCGACGGCATTCGCCAGATGCTGCCGCGCATCAACGAAACCCTGCCGCCGTCGCTGAAGACCTCACTGCTGGGCGACGCCTCGGTGTTCGTCAAGCAGTCGGTGGGCAGCGTGGCCCAGGAAGGCATCATCGCCGCCCTGCTGACCAGCGCGATGATCCTGCTGTTTCTCGGCAGCTGGCGCTCGACCCTGATCATTGCCGCATCCATCCCCCTGGCGGTGCTGTCGGCCATCGCGCTGCTGGCGGTCAGCGGGCAAACCCTCAATGTGATGACCCTGGGCGGCCTGGCCCTGGCGGTGGGCATTCTGGTGGACGACGCCACGGTGACCATCGAAAACATCAACTGGCACCTGGAACAAGGCAAGGCGGTGAAAACGGCGATCCTCGACGGCGCCGCACAAATCGTCGGCCCGGCGTTCGTCTCGCTGCTGTGCATCTGCATCGTGTTCGTGCCGATGTTCCTGCTGCAGGGCATCGCCGGGTATCTGTTCCGGCCGATGGCGCTGGCGGTGATCTTTGCCATGGCCAGTTCGTTCATTCTCTCGCGCACCCTGGTGCCGACGCTGGCGATGTTTCTGCTCAAGCCCCACGCACCGGAGCAAGGCCTGGGGCATCATCCGGAAGACCCATTCATCAACCACCACGAGGGCGAACAGCACCGCAAGCCGCGCCATGCCGCGCTGCAAGCCGTGCTGAATTTCCAGCAAGGGTTCGAGCGGCATTTCTCGAATATCCGCGACACCTACCACGGCCTGCTGATGCTCGCACTCGGCGCGCGCAAGCGCTTTATCGTCGGATTCCTCGCCTGTGTGCTGGCCTCGTTCGTGTTGCTGCCGAGCCTGGGCCAGGATTTTTTTCCGGCGACCGATGCCGGCGCACTGGCGCTGCATGTGCGCCTGCCGCTGGGTACGCGCATCGAGGAAAGCGCCGCCGCGTTCGACCGCATCGAAGCGCGGATTCGCGAGGTGATCCCGGCGCAAGCGCTGGACATGATCGTCGACAACATCGGCATCCCGCTCAGCGGCATCGACATGGCCTACAGCAACAGCGGCACCATCGGCCCGCAGGACGGCGATATCCAGGTCACGCTGAAAAAGGACCACGCGCCCACCGCCGATTACGTGAAAAAACTGCGTGAGGCCCTGCCGCAAAACTTCCCCGGCAGCCACTTTGCGTTCCTGCCGGCGGACATCAGCAGCCAGATCCTCAACTTCGGCGCGCCGGCACCACTGGACGTGAAGATTTCCGGACGCAACGATGCCGAAAACCGCGCCTATGCCGTGGAACTCGAACGGCGCCTGCAACACGTCCCGGGCATCGCCGACCTGCGTATCCAACAGTCCACCGGTTACCCGTCGCTGCAGGTGAATGTCGACCGCCTGCGCGCCAATGGCCTGGGCATCACCGAAAAAGACGTGACCAACAGCATGGTCGCCTCCCTCGCCGGCAGCTCCCAGGTGGCGCCCACGTTCTGGCTGAATCCGGCCAATGGCGTGTCCTATTCGATCGTGGCCGCGACGCCGCAATACCGCCTCGACAGCCTGCCTTCGCTGGAGGCCCTGCCGGTGACCGGTGCCGATGGCCAGTCCCAGATCCTCGGCGGCGTGGCGACTATTTCGCGGGTACAAAGCCCCGCGGTGGTGACGCACTACAACATCGAACCCACCCTGGACCTGTATGCCAACGTGCAGGGCCGCGACCTCGGTGGCGTCGCCCGGGATGTGCAAAAAGTCCTCGATGACACCGCGTCCATGCGCCCCAAAGGCGCGACGATCAGCCTGCACGGGCAGATCGATGCGCTGCACGAGGCGTTCAGCGGCTTGAGCTTCGGCCTGCTCGGCGCCGTGGTGTTGATCTACCTGCTGATCGTGGTCAACTTCCAATCCTGGGCCGACCCCTTCGTGATCATCACTGCGTTGCCCGCAGCATTGGCGGGGATCGTGTGGATGCTGTTCCTCAGCGGCACCTCGCTATCGGTGCCGGCCCTGACCGGCGCGATTCTGTGCATGGGCGTGGCCACCGCCAACTCGATCCTGGTGGTGAGTTTCTGCCGTGAACGCCTGGCCGAACATGGCGATGCCTTGAAAGCGGCGATGGAAGCCGGTTACACGCGCTTTCGCCCGGTGTGCATGACCGCCCTGGCGATGATCATCGGCATGCTGCCCCTGGCGCTGTCCGAGGAACAGAACGCGCCGCTGGGCCGCGCCGTGATCGGTGGGTTGATCTTCGCCACCGTCGCCACCTTGTTGTTTGTTCCCGTGGTCTTCAGCCTGGTCCACGGTCGTCACCCTACTCGCGCAATTGCTGGAGAAACGTCCCATGTCGTCTGATCAAAAACCCTCGCGCAAGCGTCTGATGCTCATGGGTATCGGCGGCCTGACCCTGGCCGCCCTGTTGGTCGCCAACGGCTTGCACGCCCGCACGCTGCATGAACAAGCGGTGACCGCCTGGACCGAAACCGCGGCCATCCCCCAGGTGAGGGTGTTCCAGCCCAAACAGAATGCCAGCGGCGACACCCTGCGCTTGCCGGCGCACCTGGAGGCCTGGAGCAAGGCGCCGATCCATGCTCGGGTCAGCGGCTATTTGAAGGACTGGAAGGTCGATATCGGCAGCCAGGTCAAGGCCGGGCAAATCCTCGCGCAGATCGACAGCCCGGACCTTGACCAGCAACTGGCGCAAACCCACGCCCACCTGGTCCAGGAACAGGCCAATGCACGCCTGGCCGCCACCACTGCAACGCGCTGGCAAAACCTGCTGGCCAGCCACTCCGTGTCGCGCCAGGAGGCCGATGAGAAAACCTCGGATGCCGCCGCCGCCAAAGCCAACGCCCAGGCGGCCGCCGCCGACTATGCGCGGCTGTGCGCACTGGAAAGCTACAAGACCCTGCGTGCGCCCTTCGCCGGCACCATCACCGCGCGCAATACCGACATCGGCCAGTTGATCAAGGCCGACACCGACAGCGATCCGGAACTGTTCAGCCTTGCCGACACCCACCAGCTGCGCCTGTACGTGCCGGTGCCACAGAACTACGCGGCGGTGATCCACCCAGGCCTGGAAGCCGAGCTGACGGTGCCCGAACATCCGGGCGAGCACTTCAAGGCGCGCCTGATCGGCGACTCCACGGCCATCGACCGACGCTCCGGCACCCTGCTCGCGCAGTTCGTCGTCGACAACCCTAACGGTGAACTGCTGCCCGGCGACTATGCCGAAGCGACCTTGCCGATTCCGGCGGACACCCATGGCGTGAGCATCCCCGCCAGCGCGCTGATCTTCCGCGCCCAGGGCACCCAGGTCGCGGTGCTGGACCGGCACAACCATGTGCACCTGCAAGTCATTCATATCGGCCTGGACCTGGGCGAACGGCTGGTGATCGACCAGGGCCTGAAACCCGCCGACCGCATCATCGACAACCCACCCGATGCCCTGCGCGAAGGCGACACGGTACAACTGGCCGACGCCACCGGGGGTGTCCATGCGCCCAAGGCTTAACCCGTTAGCGGCACTGATGCTGCTGGCCTTGCAAGGCTGCTCCATGGCACCCGTCTACCACGTGCCGTCGGTTGACCTGCCGGCCGGTTACCGCGAACAGACCAGCGACGGCCCGTGGCACAGCGCGCAGCCGTCCGACGCATTGGCGCCGCAGTGGTGGAAGCTGTACAACGACCCAACGCTCGATGCGCTGCAGCAGCAACTGCTCACGGCCAACCCCGACCTGGCCGCGGCGCTGGCGCATTTCGATGCGTCCCAGGCGTATGCCAGTCAACTGCATGCAGGGCTGTTTCCACAGCTCACCGCCAGCGCCCAGCCGTTGCGCCAGCGCCAATCGGATTCGAGGCCGTTGCGCGGCACGACGCAACCGTCGGTATACAACAGCGACACCGCCGGATTATCGTTGAGTTACGAGCTGGACCTGTGGGGCAAAATCCGCAACCAAGTCGCGGCCGGCGACGCCCAGGCGCAAGCATCCGGCGATGACTTGGCCGTGGCGCGCCTGAGCCTGCAACGCCAGTTGACAACGCTGTATGTGCAACTCAACGGGCTGGATGCGCAGAGCCGGATTCTCACCCACTCCCTGAAGGATTTCAGCCAGGCGCTGCAACTCACCCGTAGCCGTTATGAGGGGCAGATCGCCTCGGAACTGGACCTTACCCGTGCGCAAAATCAACTGGCCGAGGCCAGGGCGCAACTGGATGAAGTGCGTGGGCAGCGTAACCTCACCGAGCATGCCATCGGCGAATTGGTCGGCGTCGCGGCCAGTAACTTTTCATTGCCAGCCAGCCCGCAGTTGATGGCCTTGCCAGGAATTCCAGCGCAACTGCCCAGCCACCTGCTGCAACGTCGCCCGGATATTGCGGCGGCGGAACGGCGAGTGTTTGCAGCCAATGCCTCTATCGGCGTGGCCAAGGCCGCGTGGTATCCGGACTTCAGTCTGACCGGGTTGATTGGCGGCCAGACGCAGGGCGTGGGCAATCTGCTTTCAGCGGGCAATCGTTATTGGGCACTGGGGCCGTTGATGAACCTGCCCATCCTTGATGGCGGACGCTTGAGCGCCAACGAACGCCAGGCCAGGGCCGAATTTGAAGAAGCATCGGCGCAGTACCGCAGCCAGGTGTTGAAAGCCGTGCGTGAGGTGGAAGACAACCTCGCACAACTGCGCGACTTGCAGCAGCAGGCCCAGGACGAACAGGCGGCGGCGGATGCAGCGCAGCACACCCAGGCGCTGGCGATGAACAGCTATGAGGCGGGAGCCGTGAGTTATCTGGATGTGGTCACCGCGCAGACAGCGGCCTTGCAGGCGCAGCGAACCTTGCAGGCGGTGCAGACACGGCAGTTGCAGGCGAGCGTGGGGTTGGTGACGGCGTTGGGGGGTGGGTGGCAACCTGGAAGCGAGGGGCAGACGCACTGACGGCGGCGCCTGTTACGGCCTCATCGGGAGCAAGCCCCCTCCCACACTGGTTCCGTGCCAGACACACAATGTATGAACACTGCAGGCCCCCTGTGGGAGGGGGCTTGCTCCCGATAGCGCCCTTCCAGACACATCCTGCCAAAAGCCTGCACATCACATTCAGCCCACCCCTCCTAGCCTCTCAGAGTCCACTTAGCAGAGAGGCCAGGGAATGCCTGATCTACCCGCTTCACATCGCCTGCGCATCGGCCGAATCAGCGAACCGAATCGCATCTACTTGATTACCACCAATACCCATGAACGCATTCGCCTGTTCAGCGACTTTCACCTCGGGCGCCTGGTGGTCCGGCAATTTCGAATCGCTCAGCACCAAGGGCTGGCGAACTCCCTGGCATGGGTCATCATGCCCGACCATTTCCACTGGATCCTCGAGCTGAAAAAAGGCTCGCTGGCAGACCTGATGTGCCAGGTAAAATCCAGAAGCACACGAACCGTCAACGGCGCCACCGGACGCAAGGGCCGGCTATGGCAGGAAAGCTTCCACGACCGGGCGCTGCGCAAAGAAGATGACCTGGTGAAAATGGCCCGCTATGTAGTGGCCAATCCATTGCGAGCAGGGTTGGTCGAGCGGATCGGGGACTATCCTTTGTGGGATGCAATTTGGGTCTAGTACCTATCGGGACTATCTGACACAACACAGTTAACTGTGGGAGGGGGCTTGCTCCCGATAACGGTGTATCAGTAGCAGATTTATTGACTGACCCACCGCCATCGGGAGCAAGCCCCCTCCCACATTTCAAGCCGCAAGCTTACCGCTGGCGATGGCTGCCGAAGCCGCCACCATGGCCCTCAACAACACCGCGCACCCCGCCGCCAAATCATCCGGCGCGGCATTCTCGATTTCGTTATGGCTGATACCCCCCTCACACGGCACAAAGATCATTCCCGCCGGGCCCAGCTCGGCGACGAAAATCGCGTCGTGCCCTGCCCCGCTGACAATGTCCATGTGCGACAACCCCAAGCCATTGGCCGCGTCGCGCACGGCGTCTACACAGCCTTGGTCGAAGAACAGCGGCGGGAAGTCGGCGGTAGGTTCCAGTTCAAAGCTCAATCCATGTTTGTCGCAGGTTGCATCGATCACCTGGCGCACCTGGGCAATCATCGAATCCAGCCGTGCCGGCTCCAGGTGACGAAAATCCAGGGTCATGCGCACTTCGCCGGGAATCACATTGCGCGAACCGGGATACGCCTGCAGGCAACCCACGGTCCCGCAGGCATGCGGCTGGTGTTCCAGTGCTGCGGCGTTGACGGCGGCCACCACCGCTGCCGCGCCAACCAGAGCATCCTTGCGCAGGTGCATCGGCGTCGGCCCCGCGTGCGCTTCAACACCCCGCAACTTCAGGTCGAACCACTTCTGCCCGAGGGCTCCGAGTACCACGCCGATGGTTTTTTTCTCATCTTCGAGAATCGGCCCTTGTTCGATATGCGCTTCGAAATAAGCACCGACTTTGTGCCCGCTCTCGGCACGCGTGCCCGCATAGCCGATGGCGTTCAGCGCATCGCCAACCGAAACGCCGTCCACATCCACCTTGGCCAGGGTATCGGCCAGGCTGAACTTCTCGGCGAACACCCCGGAGCCCATCATGCACGGGGGAAAGCGCGAGCCTTCTTCGTTGGTCCACACCACCACTTCCAGCGGCGCCTCGGTTTCGAGCTTGAGGTCGTTGAGGGTGCGCAGCACTTCCACACCGGCCAACACGCCGAAGCAACCGTCGAACTTGCCGCCGGTGGGCTGGGTGTCGATATGGCTGCCGGTCATCACTGGCGGCAGGTCGGGGTTGCGCCCCGGACGCCGGGCGAAAATATTGCCGATGCCGTCGACAGACACGGTACAGCCGGCCTCCTCGCACCATTGCACGAACAGGTCGCGGGCCTTGCGGTCGAGGTCGGTGAGGGCCAGGCGGCACACCCCGCCCTTGGGGGTGGCGCCGAGCTTGGCCAGGTCCATCAGCGACTGCCACAAACGGTCGCGGTTGATGTGCTGATGGGTCGATTGCAGAACGTCGAGAGCAGCGTTCATGGGGGGATCTCCTCAGGCTTGAATTGACACGATTCCAACAGTGAAAACTGGTCAAAATGTGGGAGGGGCTTGCCCCCTCCCACATTTTTGACCGTGTTCACATAGATGATTTGGCTACGACTGGAGTGATCGCGCGTCTGGCGTTCAGCGCGTAATACAGCACCCCGCCCAACGCCGAACCGGTAAACCAGCCGTAGCTGTAGAACCAGCTGAACGCATCGCTGCCCAGGGACAGCAAGGTCAGCACCACCGGCACGCCGAACGCGATAAACCCGCTCCAGTTCCAGGCCGGGTACACGTCGTCCCGGTAGAGTCCCGCCAGGTCCAGCTGCTGTCTGCGGGTGATGAAGTAGTCCACCACCATGATCCCGGCGATCGGTCCCAGCAGGCTGGAGTAACCGAGCAACCAATTGGAATACACCGTCTCCAGGCTGACATCGGACACGATCAGTCCGAGTTTTTTCAGCAGCTCATGGGCCATCAGCGCCAACCCCACCAGACCGGTCAGAATCACCGCCGTGGTGCGGTTGATCAGCTTGGGCGCGATGTTCTGAAAGTCGTTGGTCGGCGAAACGATGTTCGCCGCCGTGTTGGTCGACAAGGTGGCGATGATGATCAACGCCATGGCGACGGCGACCCACACCGGGCTCTGGATATGCCCGATCAGGGTGACCGGGTCGGACACGCTGACCCCCACCAGTTTTACCGAAGCGGCGGTCATGATTACGCCCAGGGCGGCGAACAGGAACATGGTCAGCGGCAAGCCGAAAATCTGCCCGAGGATCTGGTCCTTCTGGCTTTTGGCATAGCGGCTGAAGTCAGGGATATTCAGCGACAACGTGGCCCAGAATCCCACCATTGCGGTGAGGCCGGCCATGAAATAACCGCTGAGACTCGCCCCTTCGGGACGCTTGGGCGGGATCGCCATCAGCTCGCTGATCGACACATTCGGCATCGCCCACACCAGCAAGCCAACGCCCACGGCAACCAGCAACGGCGCCGACAGGGTTTCCAGGCGCTTGATCGACTCGGCGCCACGCAACACTACCCACAGATTCAGGCACCAGAAAAGCATGAACCCGATCACCTCGCCGGTGCCGCCGAGGGACTTCCAGCCCTCGAAAATCGAGCCAAGAAACAGATGAATCGCCAGCCCGCCGAACATCGTCTGGATGCCAAACCAGCCGCACGCCACCAGCGCACGGATCAGGCACGGCACATTGGAGCCCAGGATGCCGAACGATGAGCGCAACAGCACCGGAAAGGGAATGCCGTACTTCGTACCCGGAAATGCGTTAAGCGTCAGTGGGATAAGAACCACAATGTTGGCCAGCAAAATCGCCATCAGCGCTTCGCCCACCGACAAGCCGAAGTACGCGGTGAGCACACCGCCCAGGGTGTAGGTGGGCACACAGATCGACATGCCGACCCACAGCGCGGTGATATGCCACTTGTTCCAAGTGCGTTCGTGCACCTTGGTCGGTGCCATGTCGTGGTTGTAGCGCGGGCTGTCGAGGACGTCGGGGCCGGCGTCGAGTTCGTACAGGCCGTTGCGTTCGGTGACTTGCGATCTGTTCTGTTGCATGGCCGCTCCACGGTTTTTTTAAAATTATTGTTGCTCACCTGCACGGTTAAGGCAGGTGGCCGGAGTACCTCGTAGACAACATGACATCTCAGGCCCGGCCAGCCGCCACTGCACTCAATTACCGTGCCGACAACTGCTTCGCGACCCACACTGCATATATAACTGGCTGATGTTTATCAGCTTTATCCGATTGCCCGAGGGCATCTTCGGAACTTGCCGTGCGACTCAGGCGCCACAACAGGAAAGTTATCCGAACCTTCAGGACTCAATCTGGTGCAACACAATTATTTTTATTTACCGGCCTCGTCAAGCGCTGTCTCTCAAGCGGCTGATTTGCAATAAGAAATGTTGCTCAAATCAGCAACCTGTCAAGTGCGTCAAAATGGTAACTGGTTGCTTCATTTTGGTGATTTTTGATTTTTATCGATACAAATCAAATAGTTAAATCACACAAAAGACGAATAAAAATATTCTTGCCCAATCGAAAAACTCGGGCTAGTTTCTATTCCTGTCACCGATGACAGGAATTAACCCGCCGTCGGCGAACGGTATTACAACACTTAGAACTGGCACAAGCCGGTCAAGCCTGTGAGGAACTCGACATGTCGCTGTTGATCCGTGGCGCCACCGTTATTACCCATGATGAAAGTTACCGCGCCGATGTGTTTTGCGCAGACGGTCTGATACGTGCGATCGGCACGGACCTGGATATTCCCGCCGGCGCTGCAACACTCGATGGCAGCGGCCAATACTTGATGCCCGGGGGCATCGATCCCCATACCCATATGCAACTGCCGTTCATGGGCACCGTGGCCAGTGAAGACTTTTTCAGTGGCACGGCGGCGGGCCTGGCGGGCGGGACCACCTCGATCATCGACTTCGTGATTCCCAACCCGCAGCAGTCCTTGATGGAGGCGTTCCACCAATGGCGCGGCTGGGCCGAGAAGTCGGCGTCCGACTACGGCTTTCATGTGGCGATCACCTGGTGGAGCGACCAGGTACGCGAGGAAATGGCCGAACTGGTCAGCCACCATGGCATCAACAGCTTCAAGCATTTCATGGCCTACAAGAACGCGATCATGGCGGCGGACGACACCCTGGTGGCCAGTTTCGAGCGCTGCCTCGAACTGGGCGCGGTGCCCACGGTCCATGCGGAAAACGGCGAGCTGGTCTACCACCTGCAACGCAAATTGCTGGCCCAGGGCATCACCGGGCCGGAAGCGCATCCGCTGTCGCGCCCTTCCCAGGTGGAAGGCGAAGCGGCCAGCCGGGCGATCCGCATTGCCGAGACCCTCGGCACGCCGCTGTACCTGGTGCACGTCTCCACCCAGGAAGCACTGGACGAAATCACCTATGCGCGGGGCAAGGGCCAGGCGGTCTACGGCGAAGTGCTCGCCGGCCATTTGTTGCTGGACGACAGCGTCTATCAGCATCCCGACTGGCAGACCGCCGCCGGCTACGTGATGAGCCCGCCGTTCCGTCCGCGCGGGCATCAGGAGGCACTCTGGCGCGGTCTGCAATCGGGCAACCTGCACACCACCGCCACCGACCACTGCTGCTTCTGCGCCGAACAAAAGGCCGTCGGGCGTGACGACTTCAGCAAAATCCCCAACGGCACCGCCGGCATCGAAGACCGCATGGCGCTACTGTGGCACGAGGGCGTCAACACCGGGCGCCTGTCGATGCAGGAATTCGTTGCACTGACGTCCACCAACACCGCGAAGATCTTCAACCTCTACCCGCGCAAAGGCGCGATCCGCGTGGGCGCCGATGCCGACCTGGTGCTGTGGGACCCGCAGGGCACGCGCACGATTTCCGCCAAGACCCATCATCAGCAAGTCGACTTCAACATCTTCGAAGGCAAGACCGTGCGCGGCGTGCCGAGCCACACCATCAGCCAGGGCAAACTGGTCTGGGCCGATGGCGACCTGCGCGCCGAGCGGGGTGCCGGGCGGTATGTGGAACGGCCGGCGTATCCGTCGGTGTTTGAACAGCTGAGCAAGCGGGCAGCGCTGTCCAAGCCAGTGGCTGTGAACCGCTGAAACCGCCATCGGGGGCAAGCCCCCTCCCACATTGATCGTTCCCACGCTCTGCGTGGGAATGCAGCCAGGGACGCTCCGCGTCCCAAGAGCGGACGCAGAGCGTCCAACGAGGCATTCCCACGCCGAGCGTGGGAACGATCGTCCAAAATGCCCACTTAGAGGCAATCCAAAAAAAACCGTGAGGCCACTACCGTGATCCAGACACTGACCCACCTCCCCCACCCCCGCGAAGACGGGGCCACCCTCGCCAGTCAGTTCACCGATCTGGCGCCGCCCCTCAACGCCCGCCAGGCCCGACTGGAAGCCTCGCGCTGTCTGTATTGCTACGACGCACCGTGCGTGAACGCGTGCCCCAGCGACATTGATATCCCCTCGTTCATCCGCCATATCCACACCGAAAACGTGCAAGGCGCCGCGCAGAAAATCCTCTCGGCCAACATCCTGGGCGGCAGTTGCGCGCGCGTCTGCCCCACGGAGATCCTCTGCCAGCAAGCCTGCGTGCGCAATAACGCCGAAGAATGCGCCCCGGTGCTGATCGGCCTGCTGCAACGCTACGCGGTGGACAACGCCCATTTCAGCGAACACCCTTTCCAACGCGCCGCGCCCACCGGTAAACGTATCGCCGTAGTCGGCGCAGGGCCTGCCGGTCTGGCCTGCGCCCACCGGTCCGCCTTGCAGGGACATGATGTGGTGATCTTCGAAGCCCGGGAAAAAGCCGGCGGCCTGAATGAATACGGCATCGCCAAGTACAAGCTGGTGGACGACTTCGCCCAGAAGGAATTGGATTTCCTCCTGCAAATCGGCGGCATCGAGCTGCGTCACGGCCAGCGCCTGGGCGACAACCTCACCTTGAGCGAGCTGCACACGCAATTTGATGCGGTGTTCCTCGGCCTCGGCCTGGCGGCCAGCAAACACCTGGGCCTGCCCCACGAGGACGCCCCCGGCCTGCTCGCCGCCACCGACTACATCCGCGAACTGCGCCAAGCCGACGACCTCACTCAACTGCCGTTGGCCGACCGCTGCATCGTGCTTGGCGCCGGCAACACCGCCATCGACATGGCCGTGCAAATGGCGCGCCTCGGCGCCCGCGACGTCAACCTCGTGTACCGCCGTGGTGTCGCCGACATGGGCGCGACCCAGCATGAACAGGACATTGCCAAGGCCAATCAGGTACGCCTGTTGACCTGGGCCCAGCCCGAAGAGGTCTTGCTTGACGACGAGGGCCGAGTCCGCGGCATGCGCTTTGCCCGCACACACATGGAGAACGGTCGCCTGCAGCCCACCGGCGAAACGTTCGAACTGGCCGCCGACGCGATCTTCAAGGCCATCGGCCAAGGCTTTGACAACGCAGCGCTGCACGACCCACTGGCCCGGCAGCTGCATCGCGTAGGCGAACGCATCTTTGTCGACGAACACCTGCGCACCAGCATTCCCGGGGTCTATGCCGGCGGTGATTGCGTCAGCCTCGGCCAGGACCTCACCGTGCAGGCGGTGCAACACGGCAAGCTGGCCGCCGAGGCCATCCATGCCCAACTCATGCTCAATGTGGAGGCCGCGTAATGGCCGATCTGTCGATTGTATTCGCCGGTATCAAAGCCCCCAACCCGTTCTGGCTGGCCTCTGCTCCCCCCACCGACAAAGCCTACAACGTGGTGCGCGCGTTCGAGGCCGGCTGGGGCGGCGTGGTGTGGAAAACCCTGGGTGAAGACCCGGCGGCGGTCAACGTGTCGTCGCGCTATTCGGCCCACTACGGGGCCAATCGCGAAGTGCTGGGTATCAATAATATCGAGCTGATCACCGACCGTTCCCTGGAGATCAACCTGCGCGAAATCACCCAGGTCAAAAAGGACTGGCCGGACCGCGCGCTGATCGTGTCGCTGATGGTGCCTTGTGTCGAGCAATCCTGGAAAAACATCCTGCCGCTGGTAGAAGCCACCGGTTGCGACGGCATCGAGCTGAATTTCGGCTGCCCCCATGGCATGCCCGAACGCGGCATGGGCGCGGCGGTCGGCCAGGTGCCGGAGTATGTGGAACAGGTGACGCGCTGGTGCAAGACCTATTGCTCACTGCCGGTGATCGTCAAGCTCACGCCCAACATCACCGACATCCGCGTGGCCGCGCGCGCGGCGTATCGTGGCGGCGCCGATGCGGTGTCGCTGATCAACACCATCAACTCCATCACCAGCGTCGACCTCGAACGCATGGTCGCCCTGCCGGTGGTCGGCACGCAAAGCACCCATGGCGGCTATTGCGGCTCGGCGGTCAAACCGATTGCCTTGAACATGGTCGCCGAAATCGCCCGCGACCCGCAGACCCAGGGCCTGCCGATCTGCGGTATCGGCGGCATCGGTAACTGGCGTGACGCGGCGGAATTCGTCGCCCTGGGCTGCGGCGCGGTGCAGGTATGCACGGCGGCGATGCTGCATGGGTTTCGCATCGTGGAAGAAATGAAGGATGGCTTGTCGCGGTGGATGGACAGCCAGGGTTACACCAGCTTGCAGGAGTTTTCCGGGCGCGCGGTGGGCAATACCACCGACTGGAAATACCTGGATATCAACTACCAGGTGATTGCGAAGATTGACCAGCAAGCGTGCATTGGCTGCGGGCGTTGCCATATCGCCTGCGAGGACACCTCGCACCAGGCCATCGCCAGTTTGAAGCAGGCCGATGGTACGCATCAATATGAGGTGATCGATGACGAGTGCGTGGGCTGCAATCTGTGCCAGATCACCTGCCCGGTGGCCGACTGCATCGAGATGGTGCCGATCGACACGGGCAAGCCGTTTTTGAACTGGACCCAGGACCCGCGCAATCCTTATCGGGAGGCGGTGTAGGCCTGTAGACCGCCATCGGGGGCAAGCCCCCTCCCACACTTGATCGGGTTCACATAGATCCAATGTGGGAGGGGGCTTGCCCCCGATGGCGGCCTCAGAGCCGACCAGGATGTTGGATTGGACCCAGTACATATCCGTTTCTGCGGTAACGACTGCTAACGGTTCCGCTTTTACAGCGGCTCACTTTTGAAAAGCGCAAAAGTAAGCAAAACGCTCTTGCCCCACCACTCGGCACCTCGCTAATGCTCGGTGTGCCCGAACGAAGGCTTGA